>CABSEG010000019.1 GCA_902476645.1 uncultured Lachnospiraceae bacterium
ATCCAGTCATCCTTCAATAACACGATTGTAACACTGACGGATGCAGAGGGAAATGCTTTATCATGGGCAAGTGCCGGTGGTCTGGGATTTAGAGGTTCAAGGAAATCTACTCCATATGCAGCTCAGATGGCGGCGGAAACTGCTGCTAAGGCAGCTGCGGTTTACGGTCTGAAGACTGTAGACGTTATGGTTAAGGGACCAGGTTCAGGTCGTGAGGCAGCGATCCGTGCGCTTTCTGCCTGCGGCATTGAAGTAACAAGTATTACAGACGTAACTCCGGTTCCACATAACGGATGCCGTCCACCCAAACGCAGAAGAGTCTAATTAGGAGGTATTAGGTAATGGCGATTAATAGAGTTCCGGTACTGAAAAGATGCAGATCCCTTGGCCTGGATCCGATTTATCTGGGAATTGATAAAAAGTCAACAAGAGAGTTAAAAAGGGCAAACCGCAAGATCAGCGAGTATGGACTTCAGCTGAGAGAGAAGCAGAAGGCAAAGTTTATCTACGGCGTACTGGAGAAGCCCTTCAGAAATTATTATGAAAAGGCAGAAAAGATGCCGGGCATGACAGGTTCCAACCTGATGACCATGCTGGAGTCCAGACTGGACAACGTAGTATTCCGCCTGGGATTTGCAAGAACCAGAAAAGAAGCAAGACAGATTGTAGACCATAAGCATGTGCTGGTAAATGGCAAACAGGTCAACATCCCGTCCTATCTGGTTAAGGCAGGCGACACCATTGAAATCAAGGAGAAGTGCAAAGATTCTCAGAGATATAAAGACATTCTGGATGCCACTGCAGGCAGACTGGTGCCGGAATGGCTGGACTGCGACGCAGAAGGATTAAAGGGCTCCGTAAAAGAGCTTCCCTCAAGAGAAGTAATTGACGTTCCCGTAGATGAGATGCTTATCGTCGAGTTGTATTCTAAGTAATCTCAATGTGTGTTGTCACCCTCAGTAAAGAATAACCCAATAAGGAGGGGCTTTATAGTGTTCGATTTTAATAAACCAAAAATTGAAATAGCTGAAATATCAGACGACAAGAAATACGGAAGATTTGTTGTGGAACCTCTGGAAAGAGGTTATGGAACGACACTGGGCAATTCTCTGAGAAGAATCATGCTTTCTTCTTTACCGGGAGCCGCAGTCAGCCAGGTGAAAATCGAGGGCGTTCTGCACGAGTTCAGTTCTATTCCCGGCGTAAAAGAAGATGTTACTGAGATTATTATGAATATCAAGTCACTGGCGATTCAGAACAACAGTGAATCGAACGAAGCGAAGGTGGCCTATATTGAGTTTGAAGGCGAAGGCGTGGTAACCGGGGCCGATATCCAGGCAGATCAGGATATTCAGATTATGAATCCGGATCAGGTCATTGCCACACTCAACGGGGGCGCTGACAGTAAGCTTTATATGGAGCTGACGATCACCAAGGGCAGAGGATACGTAAGTGCGGATAAGGGTAAGATGGAGGATATGCCCATCGGCGTGATCGCCGTGGATGCCATCTATACTCCCGTAGAGCGTGTGAATCTGACTGTGGAGAACACCCGTGTGGGTCAGATTACAGACTATGACAAGCTGACTTTGGATGTTTATACGAATGGCACTTTGGCACCCGACGAGGCGGTCAGCCTGGCGGCAAAGGTGTTGAGCGCACACTTAAACTTATTCATTGACCTGTCCGAAAATGCGAAATCTGCGGAAGTTATGATTGAAAAAGAGGACAATGAAAAGGAAAAAGTGCTGGAGATGAACATCGATGAGCTTGAGCTTTCAGTTCGTTCTTACAACTGTCTGAAGAGAGCCGGGATCAATACCGTAGAAGAACTGTGCAATCGTACCTCTGAGGATATGATGAAGGTACGAAACCTGGGACGCAAATCTCTGGAAGAGGTATTGGGCAAATTAAAGGAACTTGGATTACAGTTAAACCCAAGCGACGAATAAAACAAGATGGAGAGAAAGCCTCCGGCGAGTAAGACCGAAGAAGCATCGCCGGAAGGTTCCATAGATGGAGGAAAGAAAGATGGCAGGTTACAGAAAACTTAGCAGAACTTCAAGCCAGAGAAAGGCTTTAATCAGAGGTCAGGTAACGGCTCTGCTGCAGCATGGCAAGATTGTTACCACGGAAGCAAAGGCAAAGGAAATCCGCAAGGTGGCTGAGAAGCTTATCGCTATGGCGGTAAGAGAGAGAGACCACTATGATACAGTTACCGTTACTGCAAAGGTTCCACGTAAGGATAAAGACGGTAAGAGAGTAAAAGAAGTTGTGGATGGTAAGAAAGTTACCGTTTATGATGAAGTACAGAAGGAGATTAAGAAAGATCAGCCTTCCAGACTTCATGCCAGAAGAGAAATGCTGAAGGTGCTCTACACCGTGAAGGAACTTCCGGCGGAGGAGACCAGAAAGAAGAAAGCCAAGAATGTAGATCTGGTGGAAAAACTGTTCAGCGAGTACGGCCCCAAATATGCAGACCGCAACGGCGGATATACCAGAATCGTAAAGATTGGACAGCGCAGAGGCGATGCTGCCATGGAAGTGCTGTTAGAGCTTGTATAAAAAATATTCAATTACGAAAGGATTTCCCTCTATATGGCCGAAATAGTTTGCCATATAGAGGGAATTTTGTATGTGAGAAAGACCTGTGAATGGATAAGCAGGTCTTTTTTTGTTATTTGTACCGAAAAACCAGCAGTTCATACCAAAATGATTGTGAAAAAAAGGGATTGTAAGTATAGTTTTTTTGTAAAAAACAACAAGAAAAACCGCAGACAGCGGAGCAAAAAGGAGGAAAGATATGGTAAAAAAGGCATTATTAAAAAAATCCGTGGCGGTCACATTAGCCGCATCTATGGTACTTGGAAGCTCCACCACGGCGTTGGCCCTTCAGGAAGGACAAGGAGATGACTACACCCAGGAAACTGTTGGAAACGGAGGCGGGGTAGGCGGCACTGTTTATGATGCGGAAAAGTACAATTATGACAAAGTGGATGTCAGTGATGTGGAAATTCCGGACGTGCCCAAAGAGACGACACAGACGGATTACCCGGATGTATTTCCCAAAGAGCTCCTCTCCCGTGAAACGGAGCAATTGTCAGACGATGAAATCTATGATTTAATCGATGCGATTCTTCCAGTGATGACTTTTGACGAGAAGATCAATATGCTCTCCATGAATACGGATCCAGAGGGAAGAAGTGGTGTAGGTTACATGACAGGGGTGCCGAGGCTGGGAATCCCGGAGACCAGAATGCATGACGGACCTGCGGGAATTAGCACCAGCGGCGATGGCTATGTGGAGACCACAAACATGCCCATTCAGCTTCTGGCATCGGCAACCTGGAGCGAGGATTTGATTTATCAGTATGGGGAAGCACTGGGAAAGGAGCATGTATCCACCGGATCTGGTTGGCAGCTGGGCGTACAGTATGATGTGGCCAGGTCTCCCTTCTGGGCCAGGGCAAAGGATACCTTTGGCGAGGATTATTATCTGACCAGCCGTCTTTCCGTGGCAGAGACCAAAGGTGTGCAGGAAAACGGCGGTATCGCCATGGCAAAGCACATCGGAGCTTATGGTACAGACGGAGATACACAGTTATTTATTGAAGTAGATGATCAGACGCTGCATACGGCATATTTGTATCCCTTCGAAACAGCAGTGGAGGAGGCACAGCTTGCTTCTATCATGGGCACATACAATCGTTTGAACGGATACTATACTTCCTCAAATTATCAGTTGCAGGTTAATATTTTGCGAAACATGTGGGGATGGACAGGTGCCATGGTTCCAGACTGGGGCGCAAATAAAGAGTTTTCCATGATGTTGGGGACGGATATTGCCCAGGATAACGCAGCCACCATTAAGCAGAGAGTTCTGGCAGCGATTAAGCTTGGCAATTTGACCTGGGCCAGGGTAAACCGGGCAGTCCAAAACGCCCTCTACGCTTACGGAGTATCCGGTTACCTGAATTTGGTGGAAGTGGATGAAAATACCGGGCTGGCTAAGGAAGATCCTACCCAGGAGCGGATTCAGTTTGAGCGTACCTATGAGGAAGACAGAGAAAACGGACTTTATGAAGAAAATAATGAGATTGCTTTGGAGATCGCCGAAAAAGGGATCATCCTGCTGAAGAATGACGAGGATGAAAACGGTGAGGCAGCCCTTCCGCTGGAAGTGTCTGACTATACCGGCGACAATTCCGTAGCGCTGATCGGACCCGGCGCAGAGCAGCTCATGGGAGGTACCGGAGGTGAGAGATCCTTCGGCGTACTGGAGTATATGACCACGCCTTCCGAGTCTGTGCAGGAAATCGCACAGGAGTTGGCCGGAGATCAGCAGATCAATATCCGCTCAGAGATTATGGAGAACATCCACGGCGAGACCATCCCGGCAGAAAGCTTCTTCCTGGATGAGACTGGAACTGAAAATGGTCTGACCATGACCGGAACCGCAGCAGACGGCACGGACCTGGAAACGCAGGTGATTGATGAGATTGAATTCCTGACCGGTGAGAGAAGCTTCTTCAACAATCCGGAAGCCGGCGGAACAGCCTTTGAAGAAAAAGGAGAGAAGCACACCATCACAGGATATCTGCAGATTCCGGAAGGAGTGACTTCTCTGGTTGTACAGACCAACGGCGGTAATGCCAACGTGACGCTGGAAACCGCAAATGGAAATAAGAGTGGCCGGGCATCCGATGGTGTATCCTGGGATGATTATACCACAGAGGGATTGAACTATAGTACCATCAACATGAATGGAGTGGAACCGGGGCTATATAAGCTGACCGTGACCACAGAAGTGACCTCTCCTTACAGAGATCAGGCCCTTCGACTTGCGTGGATTACGAAAGAACAGACTGAAGCGGACTATAACAGTGCCATCCAGGCAGCCCAAGAGTGTGATACCGTCATCATGTTTACAAGAACAGGCGCTACAGGACACGGACCAGTCTTCCAGACGGATTGGGATCTTTCTATTGATGATCTAGAGCAGATCAAAGACGTACAGGCAGCAGCTAAAGCAAACGGCAATAAATTTGTCCTGGTAGTCAATTCCAGAAGTGCCTTCACCTTTGAAGGGGACTGGCTGGAGGATACCGATGCTCTGATCAGCGCTTTCTATGCAGGACAGGCCTATGGAACGGCTATTGCTGAGATTCTGACTGGTGAGGTAAATCCCAGTGGAAAGACCACTATGACCTTCCCCAAGAAATCAGAAGATACGCTGCTGACTATTGATGAGGAGACTAAGATTGAGCGTGCGGGGGATCAGTTGCACGCAGCTGAAAATGATAATTCCTTTACCGCGCACTACACAGAGGGTCTGAACTTTGGCTACAGATGGTATGATTATGAGGATATTGAGCCTATGTACGCTTTCGGACATGGTTTATCCTACACCACGTTTGAGTACTCAGACTTAAAGGCTCAGATGAGGGATGACAATCAGATTGATGTACAGGTAACGGTTACGAACACTGGAGATGTTACCGGAGATGACATCGTTCAGGTATACTTAGGCGGCATCGACGGACTTCCGGAGCATGTACAAGTAGCCGAAAAACAGTTGGTGGCATTTGCAAGAGTAGAAAATCTGAAACCTGGACAGTCCAAGACCGTTTCCATGACCATTAACGAGAGAATGCTCTCTTATTGGGATACGGAGCTGCTGGATGAGGATGATCCCGCATACGACATCACGGAAAAATGGGTATTCGCAGAGGGAGCCAGAGACATCATGGCAGGCGGATCATCCGATAACCTTCCGCTGGTAATCGAAGACTTCCAGGTAGTAAAGACCGATAAGAGCGATGAAGAGGAGAGCAGTGTGGATAAGGTTTCCTTACGGGAAATGATCAGCACGGTAGAAGCTCTGAACGAAGACGACTATACGGCAGCATCCTGGGGAGATTTACAGGAAACACTGGAAGAGGCTAAGGAGGTAGCAGATGATGCCAGCGCTACCCAGAGTGAAGTGGATGCAGTATTTGCAAACCTTGTAAAAGCATGGGGAGGCCTGGAATATGGCGTACAGAAGCAGGCCCTTGAAGTGGCCATTGCCGCAGCAGAAGACCTTCTGTCCATTGAAGGCGTAGAAGGAGGGTATCAGGCTGACAAGGTGGCAGTTTTGAAGGAGGCCCTGAGCGCGGCACAGGCTTGCATGGAAAACGAGGAAGCCACACAGGATGCAGTAAATGAGGCAGCTATCAATTTGATTACTGCTATGATCCAGATGGCTGAGATCTCAGATGCACAGCGTCTGGCAAATCTGGTAGAACTGGCAAAAGAATTGATCAGCGACAAGTACACCACGGATTCACTGGCCAAGCTGGAGGCGGCAATTGAGGAGGCCGAAGAAGTGC
Organism: uncultured Lachnospiraceae bacterium; assembly: GCA_902476645.1. Lineage (GTDB taxonomy): Bacteria > Bacillota > Clostridia > Lachnospirales > Lachnospiraceae > CABSEG01. The sequence continues at coordinate 6,372 of CABSEG010000019.1, forward strand.
TGGCTAAGGAGAATCCGACGGATTTGGAGGTAACCACTTCCTACAGAGCCGTAGCCACGGCAATTGCAGGACTGGTGCTGAAAGGAGAAAAGGCGGCTTTGGCAAGCGTTCTGGATCTGGCAAATGAGATTCTAAGCAATGCCGATGATTACGTAGCAAGCACCATCGAGGGACTGGAGAGCGCTGTGGAGGCAGCACAGGCAGTTTACGATGATGACAATGCGGACAAGGATCGGGTGCAGGAGGCAGTAGAGGCCCTGACGACCGAGCTGGTTAAGGCACGCCTAAAAGGCGATGTAAACGGAGACGGAAATGTGACAACCACAGATGCGGCTGCGCTGCTTCAGTACAATGCAGAAGTATCCGATCTGGATGACGCTCAGAAACTGGCAGCGGATGTAAATGGAGATGGAAGCTCAGATACCAAGGATGCGGTAGAGATTCTGAAGTATGCATCTGAAAAAATAAGTTCATTCTAACAGCACGGAGATACTGTTAGCAAGGGAGGACCGGCGGGGCGTTTTGTCCCCGCCGGATTACAAAGAGCTTGTCAGAAAGGCGAAGGTGAAGAGTATGAAGAAAAATTTGCTGGCATGGGGAATTCTGTGCAGCCTGCTGCTTGCAGGGTGCGGCTCACAGACAGCCACGGAGAGTGAAGATCAGAATGGGGCAGGCCTGTACACCAAAGAAGAACTGGAGGGCTATGTGTCCCTTGGAGAATACAAGGGAATCCAACTGGAAAAGGTGAACTATACGATCTCTGGCGATCGGGTACAGGAGAAAATTCAGGAGGTACTGGAGGATACGGCCCGGGAGCTTGGAGAAGATGAGACGATCCAGGAGGGGGATATGGTAACTCTGGACTACGAGGGAATGATAGATGGAGAAATCCTGAAAGACGGTCAGGTGACGGATTATGACCTGAAAATTGGTTCCGGTAAATTCATAGAGGGGTTCGAAGAGGGACTAATCGGCGCGAAAGCAGGAGAACAGCGGACGCTGGAGCTTACTTTCCCGGAGGACTATGCAGAGAAAGATCTGGCAGGCAAGAACGTGACCTTTGAAGTTACGGTTGAAGAGGCGAGAAGACCTCAGGAATCCATCGATGAGGAATGGGTTCTGGAAAATACCAATTATGAGACAGTGGAGGATTACGAAACCAGCATACGCAATCAATTGAAAAGCTCTGCGGACAGCGCGGCCACCGAGCAATTAGAAAGTGACGCCTGGGAGGCGGTTTATCATAACACGGAGTTTTTGACATATCCGGACGGACTGGTGGATGAGTATATTGAAATGCAGGAAAAATCCTATCAGGTGGGCGCTGATTATTATGAGATGGATTATGACGAATTGTTAAAGAGCTATGGAATGACGCAGGAGGATGTTGAGAAAGACGCAGAAAAAATGGTGGAAAATGAGCTGATGAGTGCCGCGATCTGCGAAAAGGAAGGCATTACCGAGGAAAGCAGCTTATATCAGGAAAAGCTGGAAAAGCTTCTCCAGGAAAATTATTATGATTCTTATGAAGAAGCCGTGGAGGATGGAATTGAGGAGAAAAATATTCTGAGAACCGTGCAGTATTATTGTGCACTGGATATTATTTTGGAGAACGCTCAGATTACGGAAATAGAGGAAACGCTGTAATCAAAAGATATTACAGGCATTGAGAAAAATCTTATATGGACTTTCCAAAACCTGACCGGGTATAATGAAGATAAATATTCGGTCAGGTTTTGTACAATGGTACAGCCGGATACAGAACAGGGAGTAAGGATGTGACGGGATATGGAGCATTATAAGGTACTACTGGTGGATGATGAGGAAGAGATTCGCACTAGCATTATGAGAAAGATCGATTGGGAAGGGCTTGGCTTTTGCCTGGTTGGAGATGCGGAAAACGGGGAGGAAGCATTGGAGAAGGCCACATCTCTGGAACCGGACTTGCTTCTGACGGATATTAAGATGCCCTACATGAGTGGACTGGAATTGGCTGAACGGATAAAAGCAGAGAGGGATAGCGTGGAGGTGGTGTTTTTTTCCGGATTTGACGAATTTGAATATGCTCAGAAGGCCATTCAACTAAATGCTATGGAATATATATTAAAGCCTATTGATCAGGATGAGCTGACTCAGGTATTGAGCCGATTAAAACGCAGAATGGATGAAAAAATGGAGCAGTCCAGAGATATTTCCATGTTGCGGGAGAATTATCAGAAGACGCTGCCGATCTTGAGGGAGTACTTTCTCAATGAACTGGTCAGAGGCGAGCTATCAGAAGAGGAGATCCGGGAGGGGTTTGTCACTTATCAGATTCCGGTAGCTGATGCGGATTTGTGGGCTATCGTGTCTGTGGATATTCAAGTTCGGGAGGGAGACGAGCAGGCTTTACCTTTGCACAGGGAGAAAGAGTTGCTCCCGGTTTCCGTCTGGAAGCTGATGGACGAGCGGCTTCAAGGAGAATATAAGTATACCGTATTCTTAAGCGGAGCGGCTCCCAGAGTGCAGATTTTGTTTGGATTAAAGAAACATTTTCCAATAGACCGGTTACTTCACCGGATGAAGCAGATCGGATATGACTGCAGAAGAATTCTGGGACTTGAGACCACCATTGGGATTGGAAGGGCCTATGGGCAGATGGAGCAGATTGCCAGGTCTTACCGGGAGTCCAGAGAAGCCATTGGTTATCGGGCGATTCTGGGAAGTCTGGTTCCTATCTATATCAAGGATGTGGAGAACGTGGAGGGTGACACTCTGACCTTTGATGAGCGTAGAGAACACCGGCTTTTGGATAAGGTGAAATTTGCCGGGAGAGAAGAGATTGAAACAGAGGTGGCTTGGCTGATGGATGAGATGGAAAATGCAAGGGTGCACAGCAGTCAGTGCCAGATTTATGTAATTTCTATTTTCCACAGCCTGACAAAGCTGATTCAGCAGTATGAGCTGGAGGCATCGGACATCTGGGGAGGAGAGAAGACGTATTACAATATTTTAGACCGGTTGATTACCGCCCACAATATCCGTAATTTTCTAACAAACACCTGCCTCTCCATCCATGAACAAATCAGTCAGGGAAGAAAGGAGTCAATTACCGGGGTTGTGGAAAAGGCTAAAAAATACATAGAGCTTCACTATGCAGAACCGGATCTTTCTGCGGAGAGCATATGTAAGTATCTGCATATCAGCAGCGCTTATTTTTCCACAATTTTTAAGAAAGAAACAGGAGTCAACTATATTGCCTGGCTTACGGATTTGAGACTGGAAAAGGCAGCTAGGCTTTTGCTGGAGACCGAAGATAAGACCTACATGATTGCAGCCAGAGTGGGATATCCGGAACCTAATTATTTTAGCCATGTATTCAAGAAGAAATTTGGGCTTTCACCCAACAAGTATAGGTTGAAGGAAAAGACAAAATATGAACGGAAATAAAACATTTTGGTCTGAGAAGCTAAGAAGCAGACAGATCACTTTGAGAAATCTAATTTGGCTGTCCTTTACGCTGGCTTCCGTGATTGCGATATGCCTGATGGGACGGACCTTTTATCAGTTGTTTTCTGACCAGAGTATCAAGCAGAATGAACAGACCAGAGAGCTGTTGATTTCACAGATTAATACCAATATTAGTTCTTATATCCAGAATATGATGGAAGTATCGGATGTGCTTTACTATCACGTCATTAAAGATCAGGATCTTGAGAGTACGGATTTTCGTGAGGCATTTCGTTTGTTATACAACTCCAATAAAAGCAATATCAAAAGTATTGCCCTTTTTACCTCAGAAGGGGAAGTGATCTGTGCAGGACCCAATGAGGTTTTGAAGGAAGATGCCGCCCCAGAAGGACAGGAGTGGTTTCAAGAAAGCTTAAAGCACAGTGAAAATCAGCATTTTTCCACTCCCCATGTGCAGAATCTGTTTGAGACACAGGAGCCGGACTATGAGTGGGTAATCTCTCTTTCCAGGGCCGTACAGCTTACTAAGGGAGGAGAGGTAAGCCAGGGAGTACTTCTGGTAGACTTGAAGTATTCTGGGTTTACGCGACTGCTGCAGGAGGCATCCATCGGGGATAAGGGACATATTTATGTGGTGAGCGGAGACGGAGAATTGATTTACCACCCCATCAAACAGCAGAGTACGCGACAAGACATGGAATTTACGGCGGCTGTGGCCAGGGAAGGGAAGGTAGGAACCTTTCTGGAAAGGAGGGGGCACAGCGTGCAGGAGCGTGTCATTAAAATGGTGGGATATACAGGCTGGTATCTGGTAGGCAACTCTTCGTCGGCGGATCTGCAGTTGCCGGGTAATCGGGGAAATCTGTTGATCGTGGGGATCTTTCTGCTGTTTGGCACGATTTTGGCTTTGCTAAATTCTTTTGTCTCAGCGATGGTGACAAAGCCTTTCCAGAGTCTGGAACGGGCAGTGGGAGAGATTGAAAAAGGAAACTTGGACACCCGGATTTGTGTAAGCGGTGTATATGAAGTACAACATTTTGGAGGAACCCTTCAGAATATGGAGAGTCAGCTAAAGAAGCTGATGGAAGATATGGAAAAGGAGCATGAGGCGAAGAGAAAAAGCGAGCTGGATACTTTACAGGCACAGATCAATCCCCATTTTCTGTACAATACCCTGGATGTGATTGTCTGGATGATCAGCAACGAACAGAAGCAGGAGGCAGCAAAGGCCGTGATGGCTTTGGCCAGGTTTTTTCGCATCAGCCTGAGCAAGGGAAAGAATATCATTACGGTAAGGGATGAAATGGAACATGTGAAAAATTATCTGATTATACAGAAAATGCGGTTTAAGAACCGGTTTGAATATCGTCTGGAATTGGGAGAGGGAACAGAGGGGATGGCCACGATCAAGCTGGTTTTACAGCCGCTGGTGGAAAATGCTATTTATCACGGTATGGAATATATGGACGGGGACGGGGAGATTACAGTGCGCGCATGGCTGGAAGAAGATGGAAAGGAACTGCGTCTGTCTGTAAAGGACAACGGTCCGGGGATGACGGAGGAAAAAGTATGTGCAATCCTGGAGGGGAAAATAGTGTCCACGTCAAATGGTTCTGGAATCGGGGTAAAGAATGTACAACAGAGGATTCAGCTTTACTTTGGGGAGGAGTACGGACTTTTGATTCACACGGAGCCAGATGAGGGTACAGAGATGATTCTGAGAATGCCGGCAGTATCTTATAAACAGATTGAGGAGAAAACATGAAAAAGATTCGGTGCATCTTTTTGATTTTATGGGGAATAGGATTGATCTTACTTTTTTTGGCAGCCTCTACGGACTTATTTTTACGTGATAGTGCGTCGGACTATTATAGAATATCCGTTATTTGGGATGATACCACCGAGGATTATGTGGAGAATTATAAAAAAAATATATCCAGGTATACGGACATTAAAAAAATAGAATTTCGCTTTTTTACTATGGAGGAACCATTAGATGCCAGGCAGCAGATGGATTTGCTGTTGCAGGAGGCACAAAACGGGGCAGATTTGCTTGTGGTGAAGCCTTTGGATGAGGAAAAACTGGAGGAGCTTTTAAAGAAAAGTAATCTTTCGGTTCCGGTGGTTTGCATAGACGGTAAGATGGAGGCAGACTCGGTTCACGTATGTATACGAAGCGATGAAAGGAAACGGGCACGGCATCTGGCAGTCAGAATTGTACAGGAACATCCCCGGGAGAAGATCTGTATCCTGACAGATGAGAGAAATCCCAGAAGAGATGAGAGGATCTGCAGGGCGATAAAAGAGGAGCTTTCCGAAGACTCTGTACAGGTTTGCAGCTGGAATGGAGACAGTCCGTTTCCGGTGGAAACAGCCGGTGGAACAGTGGTTGTGACCCTGAATCCCAGGCTGACGGAGCTGGCGGTTCAGAAAAAGGAGGAAGGGGTGCCTTTGTATGGGTTTGGGTATACCACAGATATTCTCTACGCTCTGGATCAGGGGCAGATCCAGGCAATTAATATTCACAGTGACTTCTACATGGGATGGACAGCCATACAGTATGGTTTTAAGATTTTGGATAAAGAGAGCTATCAGAAAGAGGTCTTGCTTGAGGATTATACTATAGGAAACCAGGAGATGTTTGAAAGGGAATATCAGGAACTTTTATTTTACATGGAAGAATAAAAGGGAAAGATTTTTTGAAAGGATCTATAAATATTTTAGATAGTCTTACGTTTTCGCAGAAAAATGGACCGGAAAATAGAAAAATAACACAGGAAAACAGGGAAAAGAAGAAAAGAGATACAGAAAAAAAACGCATGGATTCTCAGGGCCGTTCTGAATATAATGGAGTCATTCAGAACGGCCTTGTTGTATGGAAAACAGGCCGGATTACCGTGGGAAAAGGGGGAAGACATATGTTGCGGTTTGCAGTCTGTGAAGAAGAGATGTTTGCGAGAAAGAAGATTTCCTATGGACTGAAACAGACATTTCATCAGATGGGGCAGGATGTGGAGATTGTGGAGTTCGCCACCGGAAAGGCACTGCGGAATGCCATATTGCAGAAGCGTTTCTTTGACGGAGTATTTTTAAATACGGAGCTGTCTGGTATGGACGGCATTGATGTGGGGATCTGGCTGAGAAAACTTCAGTGGAACAATCTGCTGATTTATATTTCAGACTGTGAACAGAGGGTGTTCCGGTCTTTTCAGGCGCGACCTTTTCGTTTTATCCGCAAGTCCCGGTTTTATCAGGAGATGGTACCGGTGGTCAAAGATATGCTGAATGAATTGCACAAACGGAAAGGGGAATTTTTAATGTTTCGTTCCGGGGGACAGACTTACCGTATCGATCCCTATGATATTATCTACGTGGAATCCCAGAGAAAAAAGCAATATATTTATACCAGTCAACACAAACTGGAGATCAATGATACCTTTAAAGAAGTGCTGGAGTTTTTGAAGCCTTATGGGTTTATCCAGATTCACAGAAGTTATGTGGTAAATTACCGATGTGTACAGTCTTTTTGCGCAAACACGATGGAGCTTTGCCATCAGATACAGCTTCCTGTGGGACGACAGAGACTTACGGAAATTCGGGAAGAATTTGCCCAACTCTGCCTGGCTTGAAGCAATTTGGACCGGATCAGTCACTATCCGATCCAAAGTTTACTCAGATACTCGTGACCAAGGGATGTCAGGTGAATGCCATCGATAGTAACTTGATGGTATCCCAGTTTTTCTGCCAACTGATTGAGAGAAGCGTTCAGAGGAAGAAAGTTAGCGTTTGGACGGGAGGATACGGCTTGTTGAATTCCCGCTTCCATTTCCGCTACATCCTCTGACCAAAGCAGGTATTCCCTGGGACAGGGAAAGACAAAGGGGCCCATGCACAGAATCTGTGCATGGGTTCTCTGCGTGATTTGATCAAGAAGGCTCGCATAGTCTTCATAAAAACCCTGTTCTTGCAGGGAACGTCCTGTATTGCGGGCAATTGCGATGTTGTTTATTCCAATCAGGACAGTGACAAAGTCCGGATGATAGGGAAAACAATCTGTCTCCAGGTTGGAAAGCAGCCTGGCCACGGTAAAGCCATCGTGTCCTTTATTGAGGATGATAGGAGACTGCTTTGACAGGGTGTTTGCGATCTGCCAGACATATCCGCTGCCAAGGCCATTGTGATCGCGACAAAAGAGTCGTCCCGCATCGGTAATGCTGTCGCCCAGAAATAAATAACATTTTTTCATAAACTTATGCCTTTTTCAGATGGGCGAAGAAATGTACCAGGAAGGGGATGGCCACTGCAATTAAGGTGGCGTAGCCCAGGTAGGAGTATCCCACGCTAACCAGCGGAATCAGGCCAAACTGAGCGATTCCAAAAGCTAAAATAGTAAAGAATAAAGAAGCCACTGTGCTGCGCAGCATTCTTTTGGAGGAAGCGGTTTTTTCGTCCTCTTTCTTTTCCAGCTGATTGACAGTTCTTGTAACGATACCGGCGATCATGTTAACCGCTGTGGACACAGCGCCCAGAATAATTAAAATTGAGATAATCGGTGTCAGGATACCGGAGCCTACGCCGTTTTGAACCAGAAGCAGCATGGGGACAGAGGCATCCGCCAGATCCTCATGGAAGGCGATGGCCATCATGCCTACGATGGATAGCATGATGGTGGCTGTGTTAACGATAAACATATAAATCATGGAGCGATTCACCTGCTTTTCTTCCTTTAACGGTTTCACATGCTGATACATCAGACCGATGGAGGCCAGCTGAAAAAGGGCGTACACGATACCGCTCCACAGAGCGCTGCCGAAGCTGCCGCTCTCCTTAGAGCCTACCGGAACGGCACCGGAGGCCATGGTGGAGAAGGCCTCTGTGATGCTGTCCCACTGAACGATGATATTGGGCACCAATACCACCAGAAGGCCGATGATAATCAGGACTGACAGTGTGGAAGCACATTTGCGTACAATGTCTGTACCGAACATGGCGATCAGGAAAATGAAAGCGCCGATAATCAGGGTACAGAGCCAGTAGGGCATTCCAGTCAGCGTATTCAGGGTGGAACCTCCTGTGGCAAAGGCGACGGCCGGAGCCAGAAAGATCAGCATCAGATAGACGATCTCGTACAGGTTGGAAAATACCGGACGGAATTTTCCATAAAAATGATCCGAAAAGGTACGGTAATCATAGGTCTTATTGCGGAAAGCATAGCGCAGACCGTAATAAAAAAACAGCGTCAAAAGCAGCTGGGAAAGGATAGGCATAAAAACACCGAAAATCCCGAAGTTTCCAAAATATTGGTAAAGCTGAGCGCCGGAGGCAAATCCTCCGCCAAACTGAGTTGTAAAGGCCACAAATGCGATGCCCACGGCCAGAGGCATTTTATCTTTGTTAATCATAGTGCGTTCTCCTTATTCTGAATGATTCTTGGGCTGATCCTGGTCATAGAGGATCAGCTTTCCCGGATTTAAGATCAGCTTTTCATCGAAAGCCAGCTTCACGGACTGATACAGGGCATACATCCGTTTCCCCACAAATTCTTCCAGAAATTCCAGTCGTCCGTTTCCAATGCCATGTTCCCCGGAGAGTTGCCCTCCAAGTTCTTTGCTTTTTGCATAGAGCTCTTTTAGACAGGCTTTGGTATTGGCTTTCCATTCCTCGTCTGTCATATCGTTGCGCAGCATTTCTGTATGAATGTTGCCGTCTCCGGCATGACCGCAGACGATGACCCGGATTTTATATTTTCTTCCGATGGCTTGTGCCGCTTTGACAAAATCTGCGATTTTTGCCCTTGGCACCACCACGTCACATTCCTCCTGGGAGTCGCTGTCCGCTTTCATGCCTTCCAAAATGGCGGCGCGTACAGACCATACAGAGTCTATTCGTTCCTGGGAATCACAGATTTTCACATCCAAAGCCCCCATTTCCAGGGCAATCTGGCAGGCCATTTCGCAGGCGGATTCCACCTCCTGGACAGAAGAGGCATCATACATGACAATAAGAAAGTCATTTCCTTCCTGTACCGGGAAGGGTTTATTCAGACGGTGTTCCACAATATCTGTCAACTCCCGCTCCAAAAATTCTATGGCTGTGGGCACAAAGGGCGTTTGAAGCAGCTTTGGTACCGTGTCAATACAAGGCTCAATGGAATCATAAGTCAGGACCAGTGTTCTGGTAGCGTGAGGGGCTGGTATCAGCCGCAGGGTAACCTGGGTTGCGATACAGAGAGTTCCCTCAGAACCGATGATCAGATCTTTGATATCATAGCCTGTGGTATTTTTAGCTACGTTGGAAGAAAAATTCACGATGGAACCGTCAGGCAGCACTGCCTCGATGCAGCGGACATAGTCTCTGGTTACTCCGTAGCGAACGGCTCTCATGCCGCCTGCGTTGGTGATGATGGTTCCTCCGATGGAGGCTGTGCGCTCCCCGGGATCCGGAGGATAGAATAGGCCGGCCTGGGCGGCTTTTTCCGCTACATCGGTGAGCAGAGCCCCGGCCTGGGCCGTGATGGTCAGATTTTGCCGGTCCACCTCCTGGATGTGATTCATTTTCATGAGGGACAGCAGGATCCCTCCATATTTGCAGGTAGCGCCTCCGGCCAAACCGGTGCCGGCCCCCCGGGCTGTGACCGGTATGTTATGCTCATAGGCGTAGGCCATGATGGAGGATACTTCCCGGGTGTTTAACGCCTCCACGTACAGTTCCGGCATAAAACAGCCGTATTCCGGCATTTCGTCGTGATAATACTCATCGGGAATGGAGGTTCCCACAAGGACCCGGTCCGGATCCGTCATCGCCACAATCGCCGCGATGTCTGCTTGATCTAAAGTATGGTATGGATGCGGCATGATCAGGCCTCCTTTCTTTCTCGGATCTTTTTGATCAGCTGTGGCAACACCAGGCTGATATCCTGGACAATACAGTAATGGGCAATGGAAAAGATTAAAGCCTCCGGGTCTGAGTTGACGGCCACGATACATTCTGCCTGCTTCATACAGGCAGTAAACTGAATGGCTCCGGATACCCCCAGAGTAATGATTAGTTTTGGTTTTACCGTGCGCCCGGAAAGGCCGATCTGATGGGCCGAATCTCCGTATCCGGCTTCCACCATAGGACGAGTGAAGCAAAGCTGTCCCCCCAGTAAATCCGCCAGAGTGCGGGCCAGGGAGAGCAGCTGTTCATTTTTGGCTCCCCTTCCGGCCACGATGAGCACTTCCTCCTCCTCAATGGACTTGTTTCTCTGAATAGGAGTCTGCTCCAATATCCGGATGCATGAGCGCACCAGCTTATCGGAAACAGGGCATACCTCCACAGTCCCTGAGGGATTCCCAACCAGGGAAGCCCGGTCCATGACTTTATAACGAACGGTGGCAAATTGGGGCCGGGACTGGGAGATCAAAATCTGGGCCATAATGTTTCCGCCAAAAGCCGGCCGAATCTGTACCAGATCTGTGTTTGGCCTCATTTCCAGCTTCGTACAGTCAGCAGTCAGGCCAGTGTGGAAGCGAGTGGAAAGCCGGGGAGCCAGGGAACGGCCAAGAGCCGTGGCACCGATCAAGACCACGGAAGGACGCAGGGAAGCAATGCAGTCTGCCACTGCGTCGGCACAGCAGTCCGCTTTAAACCCTGCAAGGCCCGGATGTTCATAAGCAAAGACTTTTTCCACCCCATAGGGGAGCAGCTTGTGGGCATTTTGAATGGTGCCCTCTCCTCCTGTCAAAACGGCATATACGGGATAATGCACCTGGGAAGCCAGCTTTCTGGCCTCACCGATCAGTTCATACACCACAGGGTGGACATCCTCTGCCTCCTGTTCGGCGTAAATTAATATTCCATTCCAGGCGTTTTTGTCAACCTCTCCAGCTTTTTGTTCGAAACGGATGGCATCTTGAGGGCAGGTTTTGACACAGACACCGCACATGCGGCAGGTTTGTCCCACCCGGATACCGTCCGACTCCATAGAAAGAGCGCTAAAAGGACATTTCTGTATACAGAGGCCGCACAGATTACAGCGCCCCGGATCAAAAGTAAGTAAATCCATATGGTTCGTCTCCTCTTTTCGTCAGATCATTCCTTTACGGAATATCACATTACAAATTTTTTTTGTATCAATAACTGATAAAGGGCATCTGTCTGTTCGCCGGCATTTCCCTCTATCCAGACCTGTCCCTTTGCTTTTTCCGGAGGAAAGATGCGTTCCACACTGGTGGGAGAACCTACCAGCCCGTAACGGCTCAGATCCTGATCGGGAAGATCCTCAAAAGACAGAAAGCGTACCGGTTTTTCCCGGGCAATCTGACTTAGACGATAGGAGGGAAGTCTGGGAACAAAAATGTCCTTATCCACTGTGATCAGGCAGGGATAGCGCATGGAGGATACCTGGGTGACGGAGGACAGATCCTGACGCACGCAGATCTCCGTCTCGTTGACCTGGCAAATCTGGCTTACCCATGCGGTGTGGGGAATCCCAAGATGTTCGGCAATCGCGGGACCAATTTGAGCCGTATCTCCGTCTGTGGTCTGCTTTCCGCAAATAATCAGATCGTAAGTTCCGAGCGTACGGATGCCCTGGGACAGGGTATACGAGGTGGCCAGTACGTCTGAGCCGGCAAATTTCTTGTCAGAGAGGATTACAGCCTCATCTGCGCCCATGGCATAAGCATCCCGCATCATGGCCTCAGCCTGGGGAGGCCCCATGGTCAGGACCGTCACTTTTCCTCCCAGCTGTTCCTTCAGCCGCAGGGCGGTCTCCAAAGCGAACAAGTCGTAAGGATTCGTCTTAGTATCGGAACTAAGACGCTTCAGAGTTCCCGTTTCTTCGTCAATATCCACATGGGAGCTGGCGGGAACCTGTTTGATACAGACAATCATGTTCATGGCAATTTCCTTTCTTTTGTAAATTAAAGTATTAATGCATAAAATTATAGCATAAATTGAGAAAATTGTCATCTAATTTGTTGAAAAAGATCGAAAAAACAGGAACAATAAGAAAAAAGTGATATAATATAAAAAACAAACATTTTGATTAGGACATGGAGGAGATGACATGCTGCATATTGGGAGCCATATTTCATCTGCCGGGGGCTACGAGGCCATGGGAAAGCAGGCAATCAAACTGGGGGCAGACACCTTCGCATTTTTTACAAGAAATCCCAGAGGGGGAAGAGCCAAGCAGATTGACCCGCAGGACGTGGAGCGCTTTTTGACCCTTTCCGAACAGCAGGGATTTGCAAAGATTGTGGCCCATGCTCCCTACACCCTGAACGCATGCGCAGCAAAAGCGGATGTAAGGAAGTTTGCCTGGGAGACTTTTGAAGACGATTTAAGACGTATGGAGTATACGCCGGGGCAGTATTACAATTTCCACCCCGGCAGCCATGTGGGACAGGGACCGGAAGAGGGGATGAGGCTCATTACAGAGATGCTTAACCATTGCTTGACCCGGGAGCAGACGACCACGGTATTACTGGAAACCATGGCCGGAAAGGGAAGCGAAGTGGGCAGAAACTTTGAACAGCTAAGACAGATTCTGGATGGGGTGGAGTTGTCTGAGAAAATGGGCGTTTGTCTGGATACCTGCCATGTATGGGATGCGGGGTACGACATTGCGCAGGACTTGGACGGGGTGTTGGAGCAGTTTGATAAAATGATAGGATTGTGGAGACTGAAGGCCGTTCATATCAATGACAGTATGAACCCCTTAGGAAGCCATAAAGACCGACATGCAAAAATTGGTGAGGGGTGGATTGGCCTGGAAGCTTTTGTGCGGATAATCAACCATCCGGCTCTGGAGGGGCTTCCATTTATTTTGGAGACGCCTAATGACGATCAGGGGTGGGCGGCAGAGATTGCCATGCTGCGGGCCCAAAAGCGAAATTAGCGTCTTCGGGGCAAGGCAAACCCCTATTTGGTAGCCCACCCACTTTCTCCCACCAGATGTTGTGAGGATGCAGAGAAACCCTTGAATTTCCAAGGGTTTTCTTATTTTCAGGAAATAATTTTTTTGAATTAGGCCTTGTATTTTTATGCGAAATAGGCTATTATAGTCACATAAGTGGTGAAAAGTGGTAGAAAGTGGTGGCCGGTATGTTCATGGGTGAGTATAATCATAGCATTGATACGAAAGGCAGACTGATCATCCCTTCCAGATTCAGAGACGAACTCGGCGATGAATTTGTGGTGACAAAGGGACTGGACGGATGCCTATTTGTGTTTCCTCAGAACGAATGGCAGGCTTTCGAAGAAAAATTAAAATCTTTACCACTTACAAACAAAAGCGCAAGACAATTCGCGCGTTTCTTTGTGGCAGGCGCAACACCCTGTGAACTGGACAAGCAGGGGAGAATTCTCTTACCGGGTACGCTAAGGGAATTTGCTGGTCTGGATAAGGATGTGGTGCTTACCGGAATGCTGAACAGGATCGAGATCTGGAGCAAGGAAAAATGGATCGAGAACAATTCCTGTGATGATATGGATGATATTGCAGAGCAGATGACAGACTTAGGTTTGTGCATATAGCCTGGGGAGGACGATATGGAATTCAAACATAAATCTGTGCTGTTGGAAGAGACGATTGAGTCCTTGCATATCAGACCGGACGGTTGCTATGTGGATGGGACCTTAGGAGGCGGAGGGCATTCCTTAGAGATCTGCAGACGGCTGTCCGAAAAGGGACGTTTGATTGGAATTGACCAGGATGCGGCAGCAATCGAAGCGGCTTCCAAGCGCTTGGGGGAGTTTCGAGATAAAGTAACAATCATTCGCAGCAATTATTGCGATATGGTGAAGGAGCTTAACAACATAAACATTACATCAGTAGACGGAATCGTTTTGGATCTGGGAGTGTCATCCTACCAGCTGGACTCGGCGGACCGCGGCTTCACTTACAGAGAGGATGCGCCGCTTGACATGAGAATGGATCAGCGTCAGGCGAAAACGGCAAAGGATATTGTAAACGGCTATTCGGAGACGGAGCTGTACCATATCATTCGCGACTATGGGGAAGAGAGATTCGCGAAGAATATTGCCAAACACATCGTAAGTGCAAGACAAAGAAAAGTCATTGAAACAACTGGGGAGTTAATTCAAATAATAAAGGCGGCTATCCCGATGAAAGTGCGGGCGGTAGGCGGGCACCCGGCCAAACGAACATTCCAGGCAATCCGAATTGAATTAAATCAGGAATTGGAGGTACTTTCCAATTCTTTAGGCAGTATGATTGATCTGCTGAATGACGGAGGACGCATCTGCGTTATCACCTTTCATTCCCTGGAAGACCGTATTGTAAAAAACATATTCCGAGAATATGAAAATCCCTGCACCTGTCCAAAAGAGTTTCCGGTATGCGTGTGCGGGAAGGTACCAAAAGGAAAGGTAATCACAAGAAAACCCATTGTACCTGGGGAGCAGGAGCTGGAAGAGAATAAGAGGGCCAAGAGTTCGAAATTGAGAGTGTTTGAGCGAAGATGGCAGTCATAGAAAGATGGGAGGAACAGCCAATGGGACGGACAGCAGATAACAGAAGAAGCCGCGCTTACCGAACGGATGTCTATATCCAGGGGAATACCGTGAGAAAGGCCAGACCTGTTCATGCGCAGCCACAGAGGAGAGAAGAGGTTGTAAGACCAGGTGTAAGCCGAAAGACCCGTAGAAACCGGGAGCGGGCCCTGCAGTTTAATTTTGCCTATGTGGCTTTTCTGACCGTAGCTGCGGTAGCATCTCTGTTTGTGTGTGTGAATTACCTGAAGCTTCAGGCGGAAAGCACCGCATATCTGAGGAAGGTGGCCGGTCTTGAGAGCCAGTTAAATACCCTGAAGGAAGAAAACGAAGCAGAGTATGAAAGAGTGCTCTCCTCCGTGGATTTGGAGCAGATAAAAGAAAAGGCCATTCACGAACTGGGCATGGTATATGCCGGGGAGGATCAGATTGCCACGTATGACAGTCAGGAAGGAGATTACGTAAGACAGTATGAGGATGTGCCCACAGAGTAGGTGAATGGATTGAGGCGTAGAAGAAAAAGAGAACGAAGGTTTACAAAGAAAATGCAAATAAAGCTGGTGGCGATATTTGCATTTGTTTTATTAATACTGGTAATTTTGAATATTCGAATTGCCTATATTACCACCCAGAGTGGGGATCAGTATGCGAAGAAGGTCCTATCTCAGCAGGAGTATAGCAGCGTGACGCTTCCTTTTAAAAGAGGAGAAATCCGTGACCGGAACAATAATGTGCTGGCCAGAAGCGAGAAGGTCTACAATGTGATTCTGGACTGCTATGCGGTCAACAGCAATGAGGATTACATCGAGCCTACGGTAAATGCTCTGGTGAATGCGCTGGGGTTGGATGAGACGGATATACGGAATCGTCTTACCTCGGAAGAGACAAAGGACAGTCAGTATCAGATCTTGAAAAAAGAGATCTCACTGGATGAGAAAAATAAGTTTGAAGAGTACACTTCCCTGGAGGACAGCGAAAAATTAACAGATGCCCAGAGACGGGAGAGGGAAAACGTTCAGGGAGTTTGGTTTGAGGAAAAATATGTAAGAACCTATCCTATGTCCACCCTTGCCAGCAATGTAATTGGATTTTCCAATGATCTGGATGATGGAATCTGTGGATTGGAATCCTACTATACGGATGTGTTAAACGGTGTAAATGGCAGAGAGTACGGCTATTTGAACTCAGACTCAGAGTTGGAGAGGACCGTGATTGAGCCTAAGGACGGAAACACCATTGTGTCTACCATAGATGTGAATATTCAGCAGATTGTGGAGAAATATATCGCAGAATTTGAAGAGGAGTTTCAGGATGGGCCCAACACGGACTTAAACGGAAGAGCCTGTAAGAATCTTGCGGTGATTGTGGCAAATCCTCAAAACGGAGAGATTCTGGCCATGGCTACGGACCGCGGCTTCGACTTGAACGATCCCCAGAACCTCAGCGAGTGGTATACGGATGAGGAAGTGGAGTCTATGACGGACGAGGAGCACGTGGAGGCGCTTAACGAAATGTGGTACAACTATTGCGTTTCAGAAGCTTTTGAACCGGGTTCCACATTCAAACCGGTTACGGTTTCATCTGCGCTGGAAATAGGGGCTCTGACCGGTGATGAAACATTTATCTGTGATGGCCATGAATATGTGACGGATCGGGATATTAAATGTGATAATGTGAACGGACATGGGGAGGAGACGGTCAGCGATGCTATCAAAAATTCCTGCAACGATGCCCTGATGCAGATCTCCTTTAAGATGGGGGTGGAAAATTTCTGTAAATATCAGAGCCTGTTTCATTTTGGTTCTTATACGGGAATTGATCTGCCCAATGAAAGCACTGGAATTCTTCATACCACAGACACCATGCATGAAGTGGAGCTGGCAACTTCTTCCTTTGGCCAGACCTTTACCTGTACGATGATCCAGGAACTGTCTGCATTTAACGCAGTGGTTAACGGTGGCTTTTACTATGAGCCTCACATGGTGAAACAGATTTTGGATGCCAACGGAGGCGTGGCAAAAAATATAGAGCCTGTGGTATTAAACGAACCCATTTCAGCCAGAAGCTCCCAGATTGTTCTGGATGCCATGGAGCAGGGCGTATCCGACGGGACGGGAAAAAAGGCCCAGGTGCCTGGCTATCGGGTGGCTGGAAAGACCGGAACGGCGGAAAAATATCCCCGCGGAAATGGAAAGTATCTGGTATCTTTCATTGGATGCGCGCCTGTGGATGATCCACAAATCAGTGTGTATGTGGTTATTGACGAGCCGAATGTGGCGGATCAGACCAGCGGTGGATATGCCATGACCATATCCAGAAAGATTATGACAGAGGTCCTTCCTTACCTTGGCATCTATCAGACGGAAGAGATCACTGATGAGATGCTGGAAGAGATTGGAATCACCAGAGAGGAAGCTGAGGCGGGGCGCACGACAGAGACCCAGGAAACGGACGCAGACGGTAATCCAGTGGAAACAACAGAGACAGATGCCTATGGAAATCCGGTGGAAACGACGGAGACAGACGCCTATGGAAACCCGATGGCAACAACAGAGACGGATGCCTACGGGAATCCCACGGGAATCCAGGAGACAGAACAAGGGGCCGTGTCCAATCCGGATGTTCCGGAGCCCTTGCAGAATACCGAGCAGGATTCTGAGACAGAAGAATCTCAAAGCGGGATTACAAATAAAGAATTGGGGATTGAATAAAAAGGAAGAGTAAGATCTGCGCAGGAAAAACAAGATTCCTGCATGAAACCTCATAAGAGCTGCTATATATAATAGTGAAGCTTTTATGAGGTTTTTCAGATGAAAATTAAGACCTTCCATAAAAAGAAAATCATGGTAGTTTTTGTACTGTGTATGCTGGTGCTTTTGTTTTTGATTGGAAGACTGGCCTATCTGATGCTGTTTCGTTCAGAATATTATCAAGATAAGGCCAGGGAACTCCATGAAAGGGAGAGGGATATCAAGGCAGCCAGAGGAAAGATCATTGATGCTACAGGAACTATCCTGGCCACTAATAAGACCGTCTGCACGATCTCTGTGATACACAGTCAGATTGAAGATCCGGAACGAGTAATACAGGTATTGTCTAAAGAATTGGAACTGGAGGAGGCGGACGTTCGAAAACGGGTAGAAAAATATAGCTCTATTGAACGGATCAAGACCAACGTGGACAAGAGCGTGGGCGACGCCATACGGGAGTACGATTTGGCAGGGGTGAAAGTGGATGAAGATTTTAAACGGTACTATCCGTTTGATTCTCTGGCTTCCAAGGTTCTGGGATTCACAGGGGGAGATAATCAGGGGATCATCGGTCTGGAAGTAAAATATGAAGATGTGCTGAAGGGGACAGATGGGCAGATCCTGACTATGACTGACGCCAGGGGTGTGGAACTGGAGGATGAGGGGGAGCGCAGGCAGGAGCCTATTCCTGGAAAAAATCTGCATATCAGCCTGGACCACAACATCCAGGAGTATGCCCAGCAGGCAGCTTATCAGGTTATGGAGAAAAAAGGGGCGGACAGTGTGTCTGTGTTACTGATGAGGCCGCAAAACGGGGAAATCTTAGCAATGGTGAATGTACCTGAGTTCAATCTGAATGATCCATTCACCCTGAACGTTTCTACAGAGGGGATGTCTGCCAAGGAGGAACAGGACGCGCTGAACCAGATGTGGAGGAATGGGTGTATTAATGATACCTATGAGCCCGGATCCACTTTTAAGATTATTACAGCTTCTGCCGGACTGGAAGAAGGGGTTGTATCTTTAAACGACCAGTTTTCTTGCCCCGGATATAAGATTGTGGAGGATCGGCGTATCCGCTGCCATAAGGTGACGGGACATGGCGCGGAAACTTTTGTGGAAGGGGCTATGAATTCGTGTAATCCGGTGTTCATTGAAGTGGGACTTAGACTTGGTGTGGACAATTACTATAAGTATTTCAAACAGTTCGGTCTCATGGGGAAAACGGGTGTGGATTTGCCGGGGGAGGCATCCACAATTATGCACAAAAAAGAAGATATGGGCCAGGTAGAACTAGCTACGGTCTCTTTTGGGCAGTCCTTTCAAATTACACCCATACAGCTGGCAACCACGGTATGTTCTCTGATTAATGGAGGAAAAAGAGTTACCCCCCATCTTGGCGTAGAAGTGCGGGACGATGAAGGAACACTGTATGAGACTATCCAATATCCTGCGGGTGAACAGATACTGTCAGAAGAAACCTCAAAGACCCTAAGAGGAGTTTTGGAGAAAGTAGTGGACGGAGGCTCAGGAAAAAACGCATACATCGCCGGGTATCATATAGGGGGAAAGACCGCCACTTCCGAGACGCTTCCCCGAAGTGCCAATAAATACATCTCATCATTCCTGGGATTTGCTCCCGCGGATGACCCTCAGGTGCTGGGACTGGTGGTGATTCATAATCCTCAGGGTGTTTATTACGGGGGAACTATCGCAGCCCCTGTTATGAAAGACATCTTTGAAAACGTATTGCCCTATCTGGGGATCCCGATAGATGAGGCGCAACTGGAGGAAGCTCAGAGCGAATCCTAAGGATTCAGAAAAGAAGAAACGGTTGGAAATAGTGGTTGAATAATAGAGGGAAAAGAATTATACTATTAACAGTATGTCCTGCGGGCAAAATGTGAAACAAGGCTGCTGCCCGCAGGTACAGGCAAATAAAAAACTAAGAGGTGTATCATGATTTTAGGCACAGAAGTGATCGTTCCATTGTTAATTGCATTTGTCATCAGTGTGGGGTTAAGCCCCATTGTAATTCCATTTTTGAGAAAGTTAAAGATCGGGCAGACAGAGCGCAAAGAAGGCGTCCAGTCTCATCTGAAAAAGGCGGGAACCCCCACGATGGGAGGTACGATTATCCTGATCAGCGTTTTGGTCACTTCCCTGATTTTTATGAGGGATTATCCGAAGATCATACCGGTGCTTTTTTTGACCCTGGGGTTTGGTATTATTGGTTTTTTGGATGACTATTTGAAGGTGGTGCTGCGCCGGTCAGACGGATTGTTGCCGGGGCAGAAGATGCTCTGTCAGATTGTGGTAACGACGATCTTTCTGGCTTATCTTTTGATTATGGACGAGTCCTCCTTACAAATTTTGATTCCCTTTAGCCAGGGAGCTTATTTTGATTGTAAGTGGATTACGGTTCCTCTGGTGTATCTTGCTGTGATCGGGACAGTGAATGGGGTGAACTTTACGGACGGGCTGGATGGTCTGGCCACCGGTGTAACCACTATGGTTGCAGTGTTCTTTACTGTGGTATCCGTAGCGTGGCAGGCCGGGATTCAGCCTATTACGGCGGCTGTCACCGGAGCTCTTTTAGGATTTTTGCTTTTTAATGTACATCCTGCCCAGGTATTTATGGGGGACACCGGTTCTTTGGCCTTGGGGGGATTTGTGGCAGGGGCGGCTTACATGCTGCGGATGCCCTGGATTATCTTGGTTGTAGGATTGATTTATCTGGTGGAAGTGCTCTCTGTCATGATTCAGGTCACCTATTTTAAGAAGACCGGCGGAAAACGGTTTTTTAAGATGGCGCCCATTCATCACCACTTTGAACTGTGTGGCTGGTCCGAAACCAGGGTTGTAGCAGTATTTACCGTGATCACGGCATTGCTTTGCCTGGTAGGTCTGATTCTTGTCTCTTAACGGTGATGAATTTCTTTTAGCAGGAGGATAAAACATGGAATTAGCGGGAAAGAAGGTGTTGGTTTTCGGAACCGGCATCAGTGGAATTGGCGCGGCAGGACTTCTCGAACAGGTGGGGGCCCGGCCGGTGCTCTATGATGGAAATGAGAGGGCAGACGCGGCAGAGATCAGAAAAAAGCTTCCGAAGGGAAGCAAGGCAGACCTGATTCTGGGAGAATTGGCTGAAGAAGAAATGGAAAAGCTGGATTTGGCAGTGTTAAGTCCTGGTGTGCCCACCGATTTGCCTCTGGTGGAAAAGATACGATCCAAACATATTCCCATATGGGGTGAGGTAGAGCTGGCCTATCAAAACAGTCGTGGAACCTTGGCGGCCATCACAGGCACAAATGGGAAGACCACGACCACAAGTCTGCTGGGAGCCATTATGAAGAATGATCAGGATTCCGTCTTTGTAGTGGGAAATATCGGTATACCCTATACGCAAATTGCCCGAAAGACCACAGAAGATTCTGTGACAGTGGCGGAGATCAGCAGCTTTCAGCTGGAAACCATCCACCAGTTTCATCCAAAAGTAAGCGCCATTTTAAATATTACTCCGGATCATCTGAATCGCCATCATACCATGGAAGAGTATATTCGGGTGAAGGAAAGTATCGCGAAAAATCAGACTTCGGAAGATGCCTGCATTCTGAACTACGAGGATGAGGAGCTTCGGAAATTTGGAAAAACATTACATACAAAGGTATTCTTTTTCAGTAGTCTGCGTACATTAGAAGAGGGTATCTATTTAAGAGATGGGAGCATCTATTATCGGAGTCAGGGAAGGGAAATCTTTGTGGTGGACACCAGGGAATTGAGACTGCCGGGCAGGCATAATCATGAAAATGTTATGGCTGCAGTGGCCATGGCCCTCTTTTTGAAGGTGCCGCTGGATGAAATTCGCCAGTCTGTAAAAGCCTTTCAGGCTGTGGAACACAGGATCGAATTTGTGGAGGAAAAAAACGGAGTGGTCTATTACAACGATTCTAAGGGAACCAATCCGGATGCCGCCATAAAAGGAATCCAGGCCATGGACCGTCCCACCCTGCTGATCGGAGGAGGATATGACAAAGGCTCCTCCTACGAGGAATGGATCGCCTCCTTTGATGGGAAAGTCAAATATCTGGTATTGATTGGAGCTACCAAGGAAAAGATCGCAAAGGCGGCCAGAGACAGTGGATTTACCGCCATACTATTTGCGGATACTCTGGAGGAAGCGGTTGGCCTGTGTGCCAGGAAAGCAGAAAAAGGCGATGCCGTTTTGCTCTCCCCGGCCTGTGCCAGCTGGGATATGTTCCCCAGCTATGAAGTACGGGGAAGGATGTTTAAGGAGTATGTAAGAAAGCTTTAGCCTCTGGGGAGTGATGCCATGAATCGTACTTTGCGCAGACAGGATGTTACGCTGTTATTGCTGGTCTTGTTTCTGGTGATTTTTGGATTGATCACTCTCTACAGCACCAGCTCGTATAATGGGCTGGTGAAATTTGGTGACTCCGCTTATTATCTGAAGAAGCAGTTTTTTGCCACTTCTCTGGGATTGGCAGCCATGTATCTGATATCTTGTATTGACTATCATTTACTGGGGCGGTTGGCAATCCCGGGGTATCTGGTCTCTTTAGCTTTGTCCGGATTGGTGCTGGTTGTGGGAAGCTCCTACAATGGGTCCAAGCGATGGTTCTCCCTCGGGCCTTTGTCCTTCCAGCCTTCGGAGTTTGCAAAGCTGGCAGTTATTTTGTTTCTGGCACGTATGGTTTCCAGACAGAAAAAGAAGCGAAATGGCATGATTTTGCTATTTGTGGTGCTTGGCATGGTGCTCCCTATTGTGGGACTGGTGGGAGCCAGTAATTTAAGTACAGCTATTATTATTTTGGGAATCGCGGTTATTATGGTGTTTGTGTCCAATCCCAAATATATGCAGTTTATCTGGATGGGCGCGGCGGGCATTGGATTTATTGCCGTTTTCCTGAGTATGGAGCAGTATCGTTTGGAACGTCTGGCCATTTGGAGGAATCCGGAAAATTATGAAAAAGGCTACCAGACCATCCAGGGACTCTATGCCATAGGCTCAGGCGGACTCTTTGGCAAAGGGCTTGGGGAGAGTGTCCAGAAGCTGGGGTTTGTGCCCGAAGCCCAGAATGACATGGTTTTTTCCATTATCTGTGAGGAATTGGGATTGGCTGGGGCAGTACTCCTGGTTTTTGCATTTTTGATCCTGATCTGGAGATTTATGGTGATCGCCACTCACGCGCAGGATTTGTTTGGAGCCTTGCTGGTGGCGGGTATCATGGGGCATATTGCGATTCAGGTTATGTTAAATGTGGCAGTTGTGACGAATACCATTCCGAATACGGGAATTACACTGCCTTTTATCAGCTACGGAGGAACTTCCGTATTGTTTTTACTTTCCGAGATGGGTCTTGCGCTTTCTGTCAGCCGGTGGCAAAAGTCTTGATGCAGCATAGTATGAGATATAGGGCTGACATATCGGAGGAGTCGTATTTGGAATGTTTAGAAATCATCGGCGGCTGCCCTCTGCATGGAAGTGTCAGAGTGCAGGGCTCTAAGAATGCTGCACTGCCGATTCTGGCAGCAGCTGTTTTACACAGAGGAGTGACGGTACTGCATCATTGCCCGAAAATACTGGATGTGATCCATATGGCTGAGATACTGGAGTGTCTTGGATGTAAGGTGCAATGGGAGGGGAGTACCTTAACGATCGATGCGAAGCACATCTCTTCCGTGGGCGTGCCTGTTTTATTAGGCGAGAGAATGCGTTCTTCGATCATACTGATGGGCAGTTTGACCGGAAGGATGGGGGAAGCCCAAATTCCTTATCCGGGAGGTTGTTCTATAGGAGCGAGACCTATTGATCTTCATATCCAGGGGATGAAAGCCTTGCAGGCGAATGTAGAGGATCGGAACGGGATCCTGTATGTACAGGCAAAACGTCTGAGAGGAACCACGATTTCTTTGAAGCTGCCAAGCGTGGGCGCCACGGAAAATTTGATTCTGGCAAGTGTATTGGCGGATGGTATCACAGAGATTGAGGGGGCTGCCAGAGAGCCTGAGATACAGGAGCTTTGCACATTCTTAAATGCCAAAGGGGCGAAGATTCAGGGGGCCGGGACCAGTCGGATTTGCATCCAGGGGGTCGAAAGGCTGCAGGATTCCAGCCATATTCTGATGCCGGATCGCATTGTGGCGGGGACCTATCTGATGGCAGCGGCGGCTACAAGGGGGTGCATCCTGTTGGAAGAAGCACCCTGGGATCAGATGGGATCTGTCCTGGAAGTGGCGGAAAAAATGGGAGTCTCCTGGAGCGTTTGTGATAAGGGACTTCAGGTCGAAGGAACTACGGCAGAGCATCCGATTCCGCGCCTGACCACAGAGGTATATCCCGGATTTCCTACGGATTTGCAATCCCAGGCCATGGCGGTGCTGAGTATGGCCAAAGGACAAAGTGTAATTGCGGAGCAGGTATTTGAGTCCCGTTTTCGGTGCGCGGGACAGCTCAATCGGATGGGGGCCTGGATTACGGTGGACGGAAGGGAGGCTTGGATACGGGGAGGGGCAAACCTTCGGGGATCCAGAGTGAGAGTACCAGATTTGCGGGGAGGTGCGGCTCTGGTGATTGCGGGGCTGTGCGCGAACGGCAGAACGGTTGTGGAAGATGAAGGATATATCCGGAGAGGATATGAAGATATCTGCGGGGATTTGCGAAAGCTGGGTGGAACCATAAGAGAACTTTAAGCGTTTTTTGACACCCAAAGCAGTATGAAGGTACAGGTGAAAAGATGAGAGAGATCAACTATCATAAAAAGAAAAGCGTCAAAAAAGCATTGGCCGGTATCCTGCTTGGGGTTCTTGCGCTGGCCGCCCTGATTCTCCTTGGGTTGTTTCAGGTTCGGGAAGTAACGGTGATAGGAAATTCCCGTTACAATGCCCAGGAGATTCAGGATGCGGTAATGCAAGACGGTTTATGCAAAAATACGCTGTATCTGCTGTGGAAGTATGGAGACCCGGAGAGAGCGAACCAGGAACTTCCTTTTCTGAATGGACTGGAAGTGACCATGATATCTCCCTATCAGGTACAGCTCCGGGTTTATGAAAAGCCGGAGGTTGGATATGTTCAAAAGTCTGGTTCCTATATTTACTTTGACGAGCAGGGGCAGGTGATTGAACAGTCCAAAAAGAAACATGAGGGTGTGCCAAAGGTAACCGGATTAACGTTAGATGAGGTAGTTTTATATGATACGATCCCGGTGAAGGATGAGACACAGCGGGATTCTTTGATCACCCTGGCCAGGCTGTTAAATAAAAATGGTTTGATTCCCGATGAAATCAAATTTGATAAATCCGAGGGGATATTTCTGTACTTTGACCAGGTTCGTGTGAAGATGGGAGAGCCGGTAGCTCTGGAGGAAAAGACGGCTGCTCTTAAGTCTATTGTTCCCCAGCTTGACGGACAAGAGGGAACTGTTCACATGGAGGGATACAGCGAGGAAACCAAGACTGTGACTTTTAAAAAGGGAGAGTCTGAGCAGCAGATGGAGATTCCTGAGGATGGACAGGCAGGAAAGGTTGTTCAGGAAGAAGGCCGGGAAAATCGGGAGAGCGAAGGGCAAAGCGAGTCAGAAACAGAGTCAGAGACAGGGCCTGTTTATGATGAATCAGACGGAACCTTTTCCACGGACGCCCAGGGTAATGAGATCTATACGGACGCTGCGGGAAATACCACCACAAATGTGGATCAATATAATTATACAGACGAAAATGGAGGTATTATTACAGACGGATATGGCTATATCGACCCTTACACGGGGGCCTATATTCTGAAATGATAAGAAAGTTGCATGAATTTGAAAAATAGACTTGATTAATTGGGAAAAAAAATATATGATATAAGAAATACGGTTAAATACTGGGAAAAGTATACCTTTATGGTAAACAGTATCATGATTTTGAAAAGTTGAGATGGAAGCGAGAAGGAGGAAGTACCCTTGTTAGAGATTATGACAAATGAAGCTGAATCTGCCGCAAAGATTATCGTTATCGGTGTCGGTGGTGCAGGTAATAATGCTGTGAATAGAATGGTGGATGAAACCATAGGGGGCGTAGAGTTTATAGGGGTAAATACGGACAAACAGGCGCTTACCCTTTGTAAAGCTCCCACTACAATCCAGATTGGCGAGAAGTTGACGAAAGGACTTGGGGCAGGAGCGCAGCCTCAGGTGGGCCAGCAGGCGGCAGAGGAATCTGCAGAGGATTTAAAGCAGGCCATGCAGGGTGCGGATATGGTGTTTGTTACCTGTGGTATGGGAGGCGGAACCGGAACCGGAGCTGCTCCTGTGGTGGCGGGCATCGCCAAGGAAATGGGAATTCTGACAGTAGGTGTGGTAACGAAGCCCTTCCGCTTTGAGGCAAAGACAAGGATGAACAATGCTTTGGCAGGGATCGAGCGTCTGAAGGAAAATGTGGACACTCTGATTATTATTCCCAATGACAAACTGCTGGAGATTGTAGACAGAAGGACCACTATGCCGGAAGCCCTGAAGAAGGCAGATGAAGTTCTTCAGCAGGCTGTTCAGGGAATTACAGATCTGATCAATCTCCCGGCACTGATCAATCTGGACTTTGCGGATGTACAGACGGTAATGACAGGAAAGGGTATTGCCCATATCGGAATCGGACAGGCTAAGGGGGACGATAAAGCTATGGAGGCTGTTAAGCAGGCAGTATCCAGCCCGCTTTTGGAGACTACAATCGAGGGTGCTTCCCATGTCATTATCAATATTTCCGGGGATATCTCTCTTATGGATGCCAACGACGCCGCAAGCTATGTTCAGGAACTGGCCGGAGACGATGCTAATATTATTTTTGGCGCCATGTATGATGACACTTATGCTGATGAGGCAAGTATTACGGTAATTGCAACGGGATTGGACGGAGGCACACAGACCGCTTCCAAAAATTCCGGAACAAGTAAGAAGATTGTACCGGATTTTAATTCCTACATATCCGGGGATCGGTCTTCTGCACAGACTGCGGCTAAGAGACCTGCTGCGCAGACAAGAACCAGCGCGCCCAGTCTTGGTAAGCTCAGAACTCCGGAAAGTACCGTACAGCAGCGGGATTTACAGATTCCTGATTTCTTAAAGAGAAGATAAAGGTTGATAAGACCGGAGGGCGATTCTGTGAAAAAGAAATAGAAGAAATGAGTATGGCGCAGCCGATTCGGACTGCGCCATTTTTAAAGAAACGGTTGCGTATTACAGACAAGTAGCGTATAATGAAAACGAAAAAAGTTGTATAAAACAAGAGTTTTTATCTGCAAGGAGGAACTGAGATGAGAATTTTAGTGACCGGGGGAGCCGGGTATATAGGCAGCCATACATGTATTGAATTATTAAATGCCGGATACGAGGTAGTCGTGCTGGACAACCTTTACAATTCCAGTGAAAAGGCACTGGATAGAGTACAGCAGATTACAGGAAAGACGCTTACATTTTATAAAGCGGATATCCTGGATAAGAAGGCTTTGGATGATATTTTTGATCGGGAACAGATCGACGCTGTCATCCATTTCGCAGGCTTAAAAGCAGTGGGAGAATCCGTGGCCAAGCCTCTGGAATACTATCACAACAACATGACGGGAACCTTTCATCTCTGTGATTCCATGCGCAATCATGGCGTAAAAAATATTATTTTCAGTTCCTCTGCAACCGTATATGGTGATCCCGCATTCATCCCAATCACGGAAGAGTGCCCTAAGGGAAAGATCACCAATCCTTATGGTCAGACAAAGGGAATGCTGGAGCAAGTACTGACGGATTTGCATACGGCAGATCCAGAGTGGAATGTGGTGCTACTGCGCTACTTTAATCCCATCGGCGCGCATGAGAGCGGCATGATTGGAGAAGATCCCAAAGGAATACCAAACAATCTGGTGCCCTATATTGCCCAGGTGGCTGTTGGAAAACTGGATTGTCTTGGAGTATTCGGTAACGATTATGACACACCGGATGGAACCGGTGTGAGAGATTATATCCACGTGGTAGATCTGGCGAAGGGGCATGTAAAGGCCTTAAAGAAGATTGAGGATAAATCGGGCGTAAGCATCTATAACCTGGGCACCGGAATCGGTTACAGCGTACTGGATGTGGTTCATGCTTTCGAAAAGGCCTGCGGGAAAAAGATCAAGTATGAGATCAAACCTCGCCGCGCCGGTGATATTGCAACCTGCTATGCAGACGCCACAAAGGCAAAGGAAGAGCTTGGATGGGTAGCAGAAAAAGGAATTGAGGAGATGTGTGCGGATACCTGGAGATGGCAGAGTCAGAATCCAAATGGTTATAATGATTGATGATTCTATCAGGTTTCATGAGGCAGGGTACTTATTAAGGTACCCTGCCTTTTGCCATGGAGAAACGCTCTGAGGATGGCCGGAATTATATGCGCAAAAAGAAATTTCGGAAATAGAGTAGACTTTTGTAACTATTTTGAGTATAATGGGAACCAAGGATATTTTTGGAAATGCCTTTACAGCAGGAGGAAGAACGTGCAGGAGCAGGTGAAGAGAGATCCGCTGGAGTTGATTAATGAGCGGTTTCTACGGATACAAACGGAACAGTTCACTGAACCGGTGAGGAAGAAAAAAGTTTGCCGGAAACGGATACTGCTGTTGGCCCTTCTGATCTTTTTTGTGCTGGCATTGGGCATGGGTGGCTTTTGGTATTACATAAAGGAATGGCCAGATCGGCATTCAGATACAGGCGCGGCGGGCAGTGCCAGAAGGGCCTCGATTACCGGAAACTACCAGGGGATTCTGACTTCCGAGGAAGTGGAGGAGTGGAATGATACAAAGGTACAGAGGGGCAAGGTCTATTTGAAACTGAGAACGCAGGTTCCGGTTTCTGAGCGTAGAATTGCCAATATTCGGGTGGTGAATCCTCCCTACTGTGCTTACGACTACCGCTTTTCCATCGCAGAAAGTGATACAGGAGAAGTACTTTATGAATCCGGGGTAGTAACGCCCGGCACAGTTTTGGAGCAGGTTAGTTTAGACCGACAGATTGAGCACGGACAGACGGAGGCCACGGTTCTTTATACCTTCTATAAACATGGGAAAGAAAAGAAAGAAGGCACCAGGGAAATACGGGTCGTTTTGGATACGGAGAAGTAAAAAACAGGATAAAGGGGAGCGTACCTTATGTTTAGGTTATTGCGGAAAATGCTGATAAGCGTGATGAGCGTTTTTCTGTTAAGTATGATTTTAATGGGTGAGGCAAATGCAGCCGGCATTGAGCTGGCCGTACAGGATAGACAGACAGAAACAGTAAAGGAGTCGGCAGGGGTGCAGGACTCTTTTGCTGATTACGATATCCCGATTGGGAGTATAGAGAAAGAAGAGGAGACGCAGTCCCAGACAGTGGAAAGCGAAACGGCGCAGGTCGTTGCCAGCGGACAGAACCGGATTAACAGCACCATTAATGTGGGAGCCAGAACTCTGGACTCCACCAGAACCAGAGTATTGGTGGTCGGGTTGTTTGTCAGCGCGGGCATTCTGTTCGGGGGTCTTTTGTACAGATACAACAGACGGCGCTCCTGTTAGAGCCGGGACAAACCCGGAAATTTAAGGCTAGGAACGAAGCGTATGAGACGAAAAGATTTATGGAAACATTTATCATGGCTGTTAGCGGCTGGATTAGTGATATCTAATCCGGCTCATTTGCGTGCAGAGCATGAGATAGGACAGGAGACTTCTGCTCAGACAGAAACCGTTTCATCAGAGTCAGAGGAGGGTACGGAGTCTTCCCCAGAAACAGAGCAGACCACGGAGTCTTCAGGAGAGAGCGAGGAAATGACCGAACCTGTCACAGAGTCGGAAAGTCAGTCACAGACTGAATCAGAGCAAGAGACACAGCCAGCAACCGATCAGCCAGAGGATGCCCAGACAGAAACCGCAAACACAGAGACGACAGAAGAAGAGCCGATACCTCAGACTGAAGAATCCCACAATAGGAGGGAAGAGGAGAGAAAGAAGGCATCTAAACAGCCTCAGACAGAAGCAAAAGGAGAATCCGGGGAACCGCAGCCGTCTCAGTCTTCTGGGCACCGCGGGGAAGAGCAGACAGAGGAAGAGAGCGAACGGGAGGAAAGCAACCTACAGCTCCTGGAGGGACAGACATTTTATCAGGTGGAAAAGATAGAGGAGGATTTTCGGTTTGTGACCGTGGAAGAGGAGCCTGCGGTGGCCAGGGAAAATCTAAAGATTTATGAAGAGAAGGATACTTCTTCGAGAGCCGTGGGGACATTGCAGGAAGACGGTATCTGTTACGTGTTAAAACAGGAAGAAGAATGGATCTATGTGGAGTCCGGCGTGGTCAGAGGATTTGCGGAGGCACGATCCCTGTTAACAGGGCAGGAAGCCAGTCAGAAGATGGCATCCTTGCAGGGAAAAAGCGAGACGATTTCCATGGCTTTTCCTGTGGCACAGTTAAAAAAAGACAGCCGGGAAGAAGAGAACTTTGCTTGCTATACTGTGGACGTGGAAGGATTGCAGGAGGAAGAGAAGTATACAGAAGATTGGAATGCGTTGAGCTTTGCGGTGCCGTTGGTAGATCCGGTGGAAAATAGAGCTCTGGCCTACACCAGAACCACGACAAGAGAGACGGTGAGCGAGAAACTTTATGCTATAGCCGAGATTCCTTTAAGCGTGTCTGCCAGTACGAATCCGGAGGAGAAAAAAGAGGCCGGCACTCTGGAAAAAGGAGGACTGTGTTATATCCTGGCAGATGAGGGATGTGACAGAGTATACATAGAGTCCGGTGACGTCCGCGGTTTTGTAAATGCAGCCAATCTGATCACAGGAAAGGCCGCCCAGGAACTGGTGGAAGAAAAGGGTGAGGAAACGATGGCTCTGGCCAAGGAAAGTATGGAGCCGGAGGAAAACCCAGTGCTTTACTATACGCTTACTTCCACAAAACAGGGGAAGATTGCAAGCGCTATCCGAACCTCTATGGTAAAATTTGCCACCAGTTTTATTGGCAATCCCTATGTGTGGGGAGGTACCAGTCTGACACAGGGAGCGGATTGCTCAGGGTTTGTGCAGTCTATCTATGCGGAGTATGGCTATTCCATTCCACGCGTAGCGTCAGATCAGGCTCAGTATGGAAAGAAAATTCGCGTGTCAGACGCACAACCTGGGGATTTGATCTTTTACGCGAAGGACGGAGAGATCTATCACGTGGTAATGTATATTGGAGATGGGAAGGTTGTGGAGGCTGCGGGAACAGGAATCGGCATTATCACAGCCAATTTAAATATGGAAAGAGCCGTATGGGCTACCAGTATCATTTCCGATGCGGATGAGGATGTCATTCAAAAAGTCAATCAAAAGACTGCTGTTTATGAGACAGCGGAGGAGGAGGATATTGGGGAATATCTTGGAAAGTTTAAGCTGACTTCCTATTGTACCTGTGCCATCTGTTGTGGCCAATGGGCCAACGGTGTTACAGCCAGCGGCGCCATGCCGACGGAAGGACGCACGGTAGCTATGGCGGGAGTTCCATTTGGTACCAGGTTGGTCATCGGAGGACAGATTTATGTGGTAGAAGATCGGGGAACCCCTTACGGTCATGTGGATATCTTCAAAAATCTCCATGAAGACTGTCAGTCATTTGGAGTCCGGTATGCGGATGTGTATCTTGCGAAGTAGAAGAAAGGGTTAAAGAAACATGAAAGAAGAGAACGCAACATTACAGGAGCAGGAAAGTCAGGATTCTCCCCAGAAGAAGCCCATGAGCGCGCTGGATGCGATCAATGCGTCCTTTGCGGCACAAAAAGAAGAAATGGGTGAAAAGAACAGATCAGCGAAAAGGGTGCAGGAGAGAGCGAAGAAGGGGACTAATAGCAAAGCGGGAAAAAAGGAAGATTTAAAGTGGAATCTGATTACGGCTTTTTTAGTTTTGATTATTGTAGTCGTTGCTGTGGTCATTGTGGTTACTCTTTATATGGGAAGCAGGGCTGAGAATCCTTCAGCGGTGGCTCCGGATCAAACGCAGGAGCATACCATATCCGAGGATGGAAGGGGTACGGAAGAGAGTCAACTCCAAGACCAGGAGGATACGACGCAGCAACAGAGCGATTCAGAAGAAAACCGCGAGTCCCAAACAAGCCAGAGTGACTCGTCCGAAAGCGGGCAGGAACAGAGCGGTCAGTCCGAAAGCGGTGAAACGCAGGAGGAGAGTGAGGAGGGGACTGCCCAGTCTGAAACGCAGGGCGTAGTACCGGAAGAGTATGTCTCTATCCTGACTCAAGAAGAGCAGCAGGAATGGAGAGAGAAGGAAAAAGATCCCAGCCGGGTATTTATCCAGTTAAATCAGAAAGTGGAGATTACGGATATGCAAAATGTATATCTGAGGCTGATCAATCCGCCATATAGTGCGTTTACTATACAAGTACGGGTATATACGGATGATCATCCGGATCAGACGCTATATGAGTCAGACCGGGTTGCCCCAGGGACCGTACTGGAGTATGTGCCGTTTTCCGGGGAGCTGGAGGCAGGAAGTCATCCGGCCAAGGTAGAGTACACGGTGTACGATGAGGACGGAAACGAACTTGGAATTCACGAGGTGGACATTACGCTTGAAGTAGGTGCTTAACACAAGATGCGGCTGGCACCGGACTCAGGAAGAGATAGGAGAAAAAAGATGAGTGCGTCAGTACAATTTAGCGAGGAAAAACGAGGATATAAAAAGGAAGAAGTAGAATTATACATCGGAATGCTTCAAGAAGGAATTCAGAATCTGGATCAGGAGGGAAATACTCTGAAGGCCCGTATCGAAGAACTGGAGCAAGAGGCAAAGGACCGTCAGGAGCGAATTCAGATTCTGGAAGAGGAAAAAGATAAGAGCAGGCAGGTGGTAGAAGACTTTCGGGAAAAAGCGCTGGAGGCTCAGCAGGAAGCGGAAGATGCCCGGAAGGAAGCCAGAGAGGCAGCCAAGGAAGCAGATTATTATAAGAATCAGACCGACGCAGACCAATTGGAGGAGATGAGAAAACTCCGAGACAAGCTGGAGGATTTGGAACGGCAGGCAGTGGAAGCTTACCGACAGCAAGAGGAAGCGCAAAAGCAGAGGGACTTTTGCGAGAAAGAGCTGGAAGAGCTGAAAGCTTCCCGCATTGAGTTGGTGGAAGAAAAAACCAGGTGGCTGGAGGAAAAAACCGAACTTTTGGGGGAGAAAGCCAGGCTGGAGGAAGTTAAAAGCCAACTGAGCAGTGAGAAGATAACAGCGGAAGAGGAAAAAGAAAAGGCTCAGGAAGAATCGGAAGCTCTGAAGAGGAAAACAGAAGAATTGTCTCTGGAAAAAGAAAAACTGGAACAGGAAAATCGGGAGTTGTCCAAAAAAAATGCTGACCAGGAGCAAGAGCTGGAAGCATTTCGGAAAGAGCAGAAAGAACGGGAAGAGCTGGAAAATGAGACGGATGTAGAACATATTTCCCGTATTTTTATTCAGGCGGAGAACAGCGCTAAGGAATATCTGGAGGAGCAGCAAGAGGCCGCTCGCAAGCAGAGAGAAGAGACAGAACAGGAGCGGGAGAGAATTCTGGAGGAGGCCAGAAAGAGGGCAGAAGAGATTTTGGAGGAAGCCAGGAAATACCAGTATTCCGACGTGGAAGAAATGAAGCAGAAGCTTCAGGAAGAACAGGAAAAGATCCAGCAGGAGAAAGAAAACATCTTGTTAGACGCAAATGCAGAGCTGGAATGTGCCAGATTTGAGGCGAAAAACATTCTTGATCAGGCAAAGCTTCGCATGAAGCAGGCTGAGGAAAAGGAACGGAGACTGATTTCTCAGGCAGAGGCAAAAGCGGCCAAGATGTTAAAGACGGCCACAGATGATTTGGAGCTGATACAAAAGCAGCTGCAAAATACGGTTCAGCGCTATGGGGATCTGTATCGTTATCTGGAAAGTGATGAAGAAAAGAGCGTAGAGAAAATCGAAAGCTTTTTAGAGGATACAAAAAAGAAAACAGACAACAAAAAGGCAGAATAAGGGACAGAAGAGCTTATAATTGTGGCAGAGTCATAAAATATTACATAAATATGAAGCAAAATTTTGTATTCATTTCTGGAAATATATGGTATAATAAGAAAGTAGTGGAATTTGTACCCAGGCACCAGATAGTGATCCGGTGCAGTCATAACGAAAGATAAAAGAGAAATATGCAAAGCAAAAGGATATACAACAGATGCATAGGAATTGTATATTTTATATGGGTTTGGTATGCATATAAGGGAGGAAGATGTCGTTGAAACCAGGAAAGAGAGCCTTGGCACTGCTGATGGCTTTGCTCTTACTGATGTGTGGTTGTATCACTCAGGTAGACGCAGCCCCATTTTATGAAGGG
>CABSEG010000020.1 GCA_902476645.1 uncultured Lachnospiraceae bacterium
CAGAGCGAGGGCGCCGCTCAATCATCTAATTGGATGATTTTGCGACACCCTCTTTCGATCCTACCATTGCTGTTTTATCTTTTTACTCTATTGGACGGCTTACTCATAAGGCCAGGCTGTTTGCCATTGTAAGCTACCACCTTATAGTAATATTGTTTGCCTTTTCGGGCTTTTCTGTCCACATAAGTATCTCTGGCCTTTTTCAGAGTTTTGACCTTTACATAGCCGGTATTCTTCTTGGTGGAGCGATAAATCATGTACTTTCTGGCACCCTTTATCTTTTTCCACGCCACCCGGATACCCCCGGACACGGAGGATGCTCTTTTCACTTTCACGGAGGGCGCAAGACGGATGGTCTTTTTCTTTCCAGCTTCGCTTCTCACACTCTGATCCCCGGAAATCGCCACGGCATAGTA
The DNA here is from genome assembly GCA_902476645.1 of uncultured Lachnospiraceae bacterium. GTDB lineage: Bacteria > Bacillota > Clostridia > Lachnospirales > Lachnospiraceae > CABSEG01. Next base: position 417 of record CABSEG010000020.1, read on the forward strand.
TTGGGCCTTCCTGTTTTTTGGATTCTTATCTAAAAATACGTTCTTTCCCCGTCCGGTTACGCCGATTTTCTTTTCCTCTTTGCCATCTTTCCGGTAAATCTCATACTGCTCGGCGCCCTCTACCTGATTGACTGTGACTGTCACATATACGCCTTTTTTATAGGCTTTTGCCTTCAAAGACCGAATCGTAGGAGACGCCAGTGTTTTCGCAGAGGGTTTTTCAGACTGTCCCTGGGCTTCTTTTCTTCTCAAATTCAAAATGGCATTGGTGATGGACTTTGCCATTGCATCCACCTGTGCCTGGTGGGAACTGTCTTTTCCCCACACCACAGCCTGGATTGCATCCTGCAATACCTTCCAGCTCTCCGGTGTGTATTCGCTCTCCTTCAGACCCTCTGCTCTTGCAAGGGCTGCGTCCACCGCACTGTAGTTTGCGCTACGCCTCTGTTCTTCCACGGTAATCTCTGCACTTACAGCCGGACTTCCTTCCAGCGTTATACCATCGATAGATTTTAGTGCTCCGGAAATCTTCTGCGTTCCAGCTTTTGTGGCATGATAATTTTTCCCTTCCCACTCCACCAAAAGAGAAGTACTGATTCCCCCTTCCAGCTTCACCTGTAATTCTGTCGGCAACGGCAGTTTAGAAAATGGGGTTCCCTGTGGAACCTTCAGGGCCCGGACTGCTTCCACTTCTTCGATCCTTCGCTGTGTGGGAGCGGGCGCATAGGCATCAAGCAGGCCAAATCCCTGGTCTGTTATCCGCTCTCCCGGCAGACGGACTCTGATATATCGTGCAGTTCCTTCCACCGCTTCATAGGGCCTAAGATCGTCGGTTCCTTCTTTCCCCCTGTCCACCACAGTGATCCAGTTGATCCCATCGGTGGAAATGTCAATCAGATAGCGATGCTCTTCTGCACCATTCCAGGTCATCTGAATATTGTCCAGCTCATAAATTCCCTTCGTGTCAATATACCACCATTCATCCCCCAGACTGTCCGGATACCAGTACCATCCTGGGACACCGTTGCTTCCATAAGAAGGATCCGAATCCTCTTTACTCGAGGAGGCAAAGGCCTCTTTTTCCCTGGTAACACTGGACAGTCGATAGTCCGTCTTCTCTCCATACGCCTCGAATTCCACGATGGCGGGCCACTGGGAATTCATGTCCTGAGTGGTAATATCATATACTCTCAAGTACTGTACAATGGTATCTGTCTCCACCTGAATGGTCTGTCCACAGCCCTGCGTATTTCTAAAATCCTGAATAGTCTTATAATTTTTCCCGTCTGTGGAACCTTGCAGTACAAACCGGTATGCAGCGTCCGGAAATTCCATCTGCATCTTCACATGGGAAAGCCGATATGTATCCTTTAGATCTACCTGCCACCAGTGTCCGAAAGTGCCTTCGCCTCCTGATGCGCACCATTTTGTATTACGGTTTCCGTCATTGGCATACTCTGCCTTTTCCAGCCCCTGCCAGCTCTGATTGACGGAGCTGGCCGTAACGGGCTTATTTAAAGCAATGTTATCCGATTCTCCGGTTCCAGAGACCTCCCGCAATACTGCCCACTCTTCGTTGGATGCCTCGGTAAACGTGATTCTTACGTAACGCCCCTTTACTCCTTCCAGAGTCAGTTCCGTATCCGCGCTGCCCTGGCTGTAATCCGCTACCAGATGCTCCTGATAGGTTTCCTCTGTCATGGGGTCCCCAGAAACAGCGACCGTATAGTAATAGGTGCTTCCCTCCGTCTCAAAAGACAGCTTCATGGTATCTAAGCGATACTCGGCTCCCAGATCAACTTCCCACCATTGGGGATAGGTGCCGTCACTGGCGCACCATTTGGAATTGGAATCCCCATCGTTTGCCTTGGGAGCTGTCTCCGCACCGGTAGCCCCGTTTTCGTTTTCTGTGCTTGCACTTGCCGATTTTCCCAGGAAGATGTTTTCCGGCTGATTTTTCTGAGCCTCGTATTCATCCGCATCTCCACCTTCTGGCACAGGGGGAAGTCCCTCCACCTCTTTGGTTGGGATGGTGACTGAGGCAGACTCCAACCCTTCTGAGGTTGCCGTCAATGTAATCTCTCCGGCTCCCCTCTTACTTTTTACCCAAACGCCCACCTGGCCGCCTCTGGCTGCAATGGTCTTTGGCCCTACCACAAAGCCGGGTCCTTCCACCTCCAGGCTGATATCGCTGTAGTCACTGGTTACCACGGTCCCCTGGCTGTCCGTCACATCGATCCAAACGAGCTTTGCGCTGCTGCCATCCAGGGGCAGGGGCTCTTCACTTTCAGGCCTCAGCTGAATCCCGCTGGCTGCCTTAGGTGTTCTTCTGATATAGGTTGCGCGCTCCACACCGTCAATTTTTGCCACAGCCTTTAATTCCCCCGGCTCATATGCGTCAAGCCGGAAGGTGATCGGCGGATTTTCAAGGCTGTCCGCAGGGATTTCCTTTGCCAGATCCGGATCCGGAAAATTGACCAGACTCCCGTCCCCATGGGGGCTCCAGATAGTCTCGTCATGTCCCTTCTCTCCCAGAGATTTCCCATTTAAAAACAACTCCACCGTATCACAGTTGGTATAAATCCGTACCTCTGTGTCTGCCTTTTCATCCCAGGCATTGGCAATAAACACCATGGGCCCACTTTCCAGCCCATAATCTGACAGATCCACATCTGCCGGACGCTGACTTTGATAAAAATAAGCTCCATATTTAGGCAATCGGTATAAGTCCACGACGCCGCAATAGATCAGCCGGTTATCAAACCCTGCATAATCGGCAAAGTCCCAGTACATTTCCGCTCCCAGCCAATCTTTTCCCCTGGAGCGGTTCAACTGTTCGCTCTCCTGGATATTATCGGCCTGGATAAGCATTCCCTCGTCCCCGCCTTTAACTCCATAGGAGTTTACCGCCTCTCTTGTTACACGTGAGGAGGAACCGCTTCCTCCGTAATTCCAGTCCCCATGCTCTGCAATGATGATGGGCTTATTCAAATTATCAGGACCTTCCGCACTCTCGCTGCCCTTTTCAAACATTCCTGCCTGGGGCGTGCCAAGGCCAATATCCCACACATCCCAGTGGTAGCAACCTGCTGTATAGGCGTAAGCGCTCCCATCCTGAGGGTATTCCTCTTTGGCGATCTTGTTCATCTCCACTGCCCAGTTTCTGGTATAACCGCTCTCATTTAAACTTGTCTCCCAGGCCACAATACTGGGATGATTTCTGTGATTGCGTATATTGGTGCGAAGTTCCTCATAAGTGCTCTCTTTAAAGGCCTCGTCCTCGCTGGCATACTGCCAACCAGAAATGCAGTCTAGTACCATGACTCCATATTTATCGCAGGCATCATAAAAGGCCTTTCGGTGAGGATAATGGGCCATCCTCATGATATCAAACCCATACTCCTTAAACCGTTTGACTTCCTCGTAAATAGCATTATCCGGAACTGCATTGCCAAACATATACGTTTCCCCGTGAAGGTTGGCGCCGGCCTCATCCATTTTTTCTCCATTCACAAACAAGCCTTCCCGCTTCCATTCCACTGTGCGGATACCAAAAGTGGTATCGCAAGAATCTCTTTCCACCTCCCCGGTTTTCACCGTACTTCTGGTTGTGTAAAGCTCCGGCGTGTCCGGAGACCAGAGTCTTGGCTCTTCCACTGTGATAGTCTGTATGTATTCTTCTGCTGCTTCTGCTCCGATTTCCATGGAATCCGTACCGGAAGCCACCACCTCCCCATCCGGATCCAGGATCTCCGTCACCAAAGTGACTTCCTCTGTCTGGTTTGAATCATTTTCAATGTGGGTTTTTACCTTCACCTGTGCGCTGCCCTCACTGACCTTGGGTGTCGTGATAAAAATTCCACCTCCTGCAGTTACATCCGCTTCCACTGCATCAGAAATATGAATGGGATCTGTCACTGTGATATAGGCGTTTCCATAAATACCCCCAAAATACTGAAAATCCGGGTTGGTCTTTCCCGGCGCGAAGTCAGAGTCCGGACGGCTGTCAATCTTTACCGCAATCACATTTTCCTGTCCAAATTTCACCTTTCCCTCTAAATCCAGTACAAAAGGTGTATAGCCTCCTTTGTGCTGCGTCACATGCTCGCCGTTAATCCACACGTCTGCCTTTTGCATAGCAGCTTCGAAAGTAAGCATCAGCTTTTTCCCCTTTAAATCATCACTCAGTGTAAAACGCTTCCGATACCAACTGATTCCCAGATAAGCATCTTTATTGTCCGGTGTGTAAAAGGTAGTGGAATGGGGCAGATTGACATATCCCCATGCCTCATCTTGATACACTTCCTCCTGAGCCCCCGTAACGTCTCCTCTGTGATATCGCCAATCCGTGTTAAAATTCATCACTGACCGCTCTGTAGACGCCTGAACCCCGTTTATCATGGTTTCCTCCGCTTTTACGTAAGCAGGAAGCCCCTGCGCGGCCATCAGCACAGACAACACTCCAGCCATACATCCGGCTAGGATCCTCTTCCCGAGACCGAATGTACTTCTTTTTTCGCCTCCCAATCTCATATGTTTCCTCATGCTTTCAAACCTACTCCTTTCCGCTTTTTGCATCTCCTTGTTTATAGCAGATATATTATACATGCTGCGCCTTTTGGATGTTAGGATTTTTTTTACCTCCTTAGGTGGATTTTTTTTACCCAGAATAAAAGAGCGGCTTTTTCAGCCGCCCTCTCTCCGATTCTCTTCCAAAATTCTCCTCTCTCTGCTCTGACAGGTAAATAAGATCACCTGGCGTCCACTTTTTCGCATCCATTCCAGGGTTCTTGCCAGGCGGTCATCATCATACATGACAAACGCGTCGTCTAAAATGATAGGCATGGGGGCACCGCCGCTTAGCAGCTCCCCAGCAGCCATGCGAAGGGCAAAATAGACCTGCTCCATGGTGCCTCTGCTGATTTGTTCTAAACCCAGCAGTTTTTCAGATGTGTGAATTTTTACCTGCATGTGAGCATCCAGAAATACCCGGTCATATTTTCCTCCGGTAATTTCTGAAAGAATCTGGGAAATCCGCTCATTCAATCCCCGGGCAGATTCCCTGTAAATCTCTTCCGCCAGGCTTCGAATCGCCTCCGACGCCATACGAAGGGCGTTTACATCTTCCTCCCACCGGGTCTGCTTTGCCTGTTGCGCAAGCATTTCTTCCCTGGCTTCCAGCAAATTGTCCCGCAGTGTCTGCTTCTCCTTTTGCTCCTGCAAAAGGCGCTCTTCCTCCCACTCCATTTTTTCCACTATCCGCGGATCTCTATCCCGCTCTCTTTTTTCCTTATTTGGCCTGTTTCTCCCAAGAAAAAACAGACCAAATAAGAAAAGCCATGCCAGAAGAAGTACAAATTTCAGTCCGATCCCCGGCACAAAAATACTGGCTAGCAGAGTCACCAAAGCCAGTATCCAAAGCAAAAAATACTGTTTCGTTTTCGTCTCTCTTTGCTTTTCGACTGCTCTGCCTCTCCGGGCATACTCCAGCTCCTTTCTGACCTGCCCTGTTCGGATTTTGAACTCTTCCAATTCCTGTCGACACTGTTCTAGCTCCTGAGAGGCATAATCCAGACGCATCTGCATCTCCTGCGCCTGTCTGGTATTACCGGCCAGCTGTTGTTTACGCTCTGCCTCCAGATCCTTTTGCCTCTTTTCCAGAAACGCCAACGCCTGGTTTACATGGATCCGTCCGTCTCCGGCATTTTGCAGATTATTCATAAAGCTGCGAAGCTCTTCCGCCAGGCCCTGCTGCGTCCTTGCCCCCTCCTGCCGGATAAATACGGTATTTACAAAAGCCTCCTGACTCATGCCCTCCAGCAACACATCCAGATCTCCGTCTTCCAGGGACAGTTCTTCTCCATCCGTTTCGCAGATCAGATTGGCCGTTTTGTCCTTTTTATAGAAGTTTCTCTCCAGCCTGAAAATCTTACCCCCGCTTTCCAGACGCAAGACTCCTTCATAATAGGTTCCATTCTCCCAGGGCTGTCTTAAACTATACTCATCCTGTTTTGCGGCCCGGCCTCTCCCCCTTTGGATTCCAAACAGCATAGCACGGATAAAGGAGTGCATGGTGGTTTTCCCCATCTCGTTTTCCCCACAGATCACATTGATCCCATCGTGAAAGGCGACCCGCTTCTGGTCAAATTTCCCGAAATGCTTCAACTGTAATTCCAATATCCGCATCTGCTACTCTCCTCCTTCCAGCAAAGCCGCAAGACCCCAGTACAGGGCCTTTTTTTCTGTCTCTCCCATGGGGCTCTCCTGGAATCTCCGAATGTAGCGCCCCACCAGATCGTCCCCGTGCTGAATCTTAAGCCTCTCCAGATCATAGTAGGGCTTTGTCTGATCCTCCGCCTCCACCACACAGCCCAGAGCTTTATAGGCCTCCGTGCAAAAGATGGTGTCTGGATTTCGAAATCCTCTCAGACAGATCCGGTACAGATTCTGATTCCCCAGGCGGATGATCTGATCCCTCACCCATGCCCGTACCTGGTAATCCGTCGTTTCAGGCTCCACAGTCAATTTAAGAGGAATATATTCCCGTTTGGCCCAGGGAACCAACGCTATTTCCAGTCTCCTTCCATCATAGTGCCCGCTGAGAAAGCCATGGGGCCCTGTATCGTCTCTGTCGATGGGCTCCAGAGCTCCTCCATAGGCGATATTTTTTGCTATGACACGGGGCTTATGGATATGTCCCAGAGCAATGTAATCAAACCCGGAAGCTTCCAGCTTTTTAAAATCCATAGGAATATGTCTGGCATCTCCCCCATGCGCCAGGAGAATGGAAAAATTTCCATCTTTCTTAGGTTGCAACCCATCGCAGAGAGACTCTTCCAGCTCCCTCTGATGATAGCTGAACCCATAGACCGAAACTCCAAGCTTGGGAAATACATATCTTTGGCAGGTGGGCTCACTCAGAAAATGTACGTTTTCATTCCACTGAAACTCCCGATAACAGGAATCCTGCTTCAGATAATCGTGATTGCCTGCGATAAAGACCACCTGGGTTCTTTTCATGGAGGCGAACAGATAATTTAATTCCCTCAGTTCCCTTTTTAAAGGCTGTCTGTGAAATAAATCCCCACTCAGAAGCAAAAGATCCACGCCTTCCCTATCCGCCCTCTCAAGCAGACTGCGAAAGCTCTCCCAGATCTCTTTTCCTCTTTCCTCGCTCCAGGGCTGTCCTGCATCCGGGGCCGCCCCCAGATGCACATCCCCCACATGGTAAAATTTCAGCATCTTTTTTCCTCTATACTCTGCTCTTCTCCAGTGCCTGGCTTAAATCGTCGATAATATCCTGTGCATGCTCAATTCCCACGGAAAGACGAATCATGCCCGGCGATACTCCTGCCTCCGCAAGCTGTTCATCGTTTAACTGCCTATGGGTGTGACTGGCCGGATGCAACACGCTGGTTCTGGCATCCGCCACATGAGTCACGATGGCTGCCAACTTTAAGCTATCCATAAACTGTACAGCCGCCTCTCTGCCTCCTTTCAATTCAAAAGAAATTACCCCGCAGGTTCCATTTGGCATGTATTTCTTTGCCAATTCATAGTATCTGTCCGTCTTCAGACCTGCAAAGTGAACCTTAGATACCAGCTCATGAGCGTCCAAAAATTCCGCCACCTTCTGGGCGTTCTGACAGTGGCGCTCCACCCTCAGAGGAAGGGTCTCCAGACCCACATTCAGTAAAAAGCAATTTTGTGGAGATGGGATAGCCCCCAGATCCCGCATCAGCTGGGACGTGGCCTTGGTGATATAGGCTGCTTTTCCAAACTTTTTCGTATAAATAATTCCATGATAAGACTCATCCGGTGTGGTCAGGCCATGATACTTGTCCCCATAGGCTTCCCAGTCAAAGTTTCCGCTGTCCACAATGGCGCCTCCCACCTGCATGGCATGTCCATCCATATATTTGGTGGTGGAGTGGGTCACAATATCCGCCCCCCACTCAAAAGGACGGCAGTTCACCGGAGTGGCGAAGGTATTATCCACAATCAAGGGTACCCCGTGTTCATGGGCCAGCTTGGCAAATTTTTCAATATCTAAAACCACCAGGGCCGGATTTGCAATGGTCTCCGCAAACAACGCCTTGGTGTTGGGACGAAAGGCCTTAGCCAGCTCTCCGGCCGGCGCGTCTGCATCCACAAAGGTACAGTCAATGCCCAGCTTTTTCAAAGTCACGCCAAACAGATTAAACGTACCTCCATACACAGCAGATGCACATACGATATGATCTCCTGCCTCGCAGATGTTAAATACTGCGTAGAAATTGGCCGCCTGGCCAGAGGAGGTGAGCATGGCAGCCACTCCTCCTTCCAGATCCGCAATCTTCGCGGCCACCGCATCATTGGTGGGATTTTGCAGCCTGGTGTAAAAATAGCCTTCCTCCTCCAGATCAAACAGCTTTCCCATTTCATCTGTGGTATCGTATTTAAAGGTCGTGCTCTGATAGATAGGCAGCACTCTGGGTTCCCCTTTTTTGGGCTTCCACCCAGACTGGATGCACTTGGTCTCAATTCTGTAATCACTCATGTTCTTCTTCTCTCCTCTCGTCAAACAGTACGGTACTAAAGTACCTCTCTCCCGTATCGGGCAGAATGGTGACCACCCGCTTGCCGCTTCCTAATTTTCTGGCCAAACGAATGGCTGCCGCCACGTTAGAGCCACTGGAAATACCGCACAGAAGGCCCTCCTCTCTGGCCAGCCTTCTGGAAACCTCCAGCGCCTCCTCATCGGTCACCACACAGATGTCCTCGTAAATATCCATGTTTAAATTCTCCGGAATCAGGCCGTCTCCAATGCCCATCTGCAAATGAGTGCCAATACTTCCCCCGGAAAGGATGGCTGCATGTTCCGGCTCCACGGCCCAGATGGTGATATCTGGGTACTGATTCTTTAATACCTCCCCGATGCCGGAAAGGGTTCCCCCTGTCCCAACGCCGGAACAAAATCCATGGATTGGCCCCTCCGCCTGCTCCAAAATCTCCACTGCCGTGTGATATTTGTGTACCAGGGGATTGTTGGGATTCGAAAACTGCTGGGGAACAAAAACCCTGGGATCCTCCTGCTCCATGCGAAGGGCCGTCTGGAGACACTCGTCGATACACTTTCCGATATCCCCGTCATCATGGATCAAAATTACCTGGGCCCCATACTGGCTCACCAGCTTTCTGCGCTCCTCGCTGACTGAGTCCGGCATAATGATTCTTACCTGATAGCCTTTTACCGCCCCCACCAAGGCAATTCCAATTCCCTGATTTCCGCTGGTAGGCTCTACAATAATAGAATCTTTATTAATCTTTCCGGCCTTCTCCGCTTCCTTTAACATGTTGTAGGCTGTCCTGGTCTTGATGGACCCCCCGATGTTGACCCCCTCATACTTCACCAGGATCTCGGCTGCTCCCGGCTCTGAAATTTTGTTCAGACGAATCATGGGCGTATGCCCAATCGCCTCCAATACGTTTTGATAAATCACATCGTTATCCTCCTGCTTTACTCTAAAAGCTGTCTCTTCTAAATACTATATGCGCAAGATACCGCTTACGACTCCGGACAAACGGTCTCCCGATCCGGATGTTCCCCGGACCAGCCAGTCTCCGGCATGTTCAAAAGCCGTTTCATATCCTCCCCGCTGATGGTAAAAGGTTCCGGCAGCAGATTCTGTCTCATGCGCTCCTCACTGGAAGCCTTAGGCAAAGGCATAGCGCCCAGCTGAAGAACAAATTGGAGGCAAAGTTGCGCAACTGAAACCTGATAGCGCCCCGCCATCTCTGTCAGAAGAGGATCTGCAAGCACCCTTCCTCTGCCCATAGGGCTCCAGGCTTGCACCAGAATCTGCTTATCCTGACAGTAACGAACTGCCTCCCGCTGCCAGTAACCAGGATGGATTTCCAGCTGATCTATAGCCGGATAAATCCTGGCTTTCTCCATAAGAGCCTCTAAATGATGGGGAAGAAAATTGCTGACGCCAATCGCCTTTATGTTACCTTGCTCATATAATTCTTCCATGGCCCTCCAGGTATCCCACATGCGCGCTTTCCAATCAGGATCCCCCGGCTCCTTCTTGGGCCAGTGGATCAGATAGACATCCAGATACGAAAGATCCAAAAGCTGTCTGGATCTCTCAAAGGAAGCCTTCGTCTGTTCATATCCCAAATCTGTTTTCCATACCTTGGAGGCCACCCAAAATGCTTCTCTTGGCAGTCCGCTTTCCTTTAGCGCCCTGCCCACCTCTTGCTCATTCTTGTAAAAAGCTGCCGTATCAAAGTAGCGGTACCCGGCCTTTATGGCTAAATCCAACACATCTGCGGTTTCCTGCGTGGACTTATAGGTTCCAAAACCAATGCCGGGTATCTTAAATCCGTTATTCAATGTCCGCTGGGGAACTTGCATTGTTTCTCCTCCTCTTTTTGTCTTCATTTTACATATTTTATCACAGTTTTATTAAATACTCCATACTTCCAAACACACATTTGCTGTTTCAAGCATGATTTTCTTCTTGACAGGCTTACCAGGCAATGCTATTCTGATTCTGACAAATATCATTGTCATTTTGCGCAGGATCATTGTCAATATTTCATTTCATATGCCAGAAAGGAGGATGTCCATGCCTTTACATAATCGTCTGAAAGAACACAGGGCCAGACTGTCGATCAATCAGTCTGAACTTGGGAAACTGGCAGGCGTGTCCAGGCAGACCATCAGCCTGATCGAGCGGGGAGATTATTCTCCATCTGTCACCCTGGCTCTGAAATTGGCAAAGATCTTTGACGTGCCGGTGGAGGAAATTTTTTCCTACACAGAGGAGGAAGAAGCATGAAAGATGGCAGAAAAATCAACTCATACCTGAGACTTTTGCTCTACATCCTGATCTTATCGGTAATCTTTTTTATTCTGGCCCTGTGCTTTCTGGCAGGTACCGGTATGATTCGCAGCGCTATGGGAACATCTCTGACCTGGCTTTCCGACTATACAGAAGTCCTGCTTTGGTGTTTTGCCCTGCTTGAGCTGGCAATTACCCTCACCGGTTATTTCCGGGTGGAGCAATTAATACGGGCTGAGGCCAAACTTCTGGAACAGGAGCAGGAGGCAGACCACGTAAATTACCAGATTGAAGCCTGGACTATTTACACTAATATCCTGGGTTATCTGCTCTTTATTGCAGGCACCGTCCTGTACACGTTTAGCCTGTCCGGTCAAAAGAAGCAAGAGGGGTTTTCCATCGTTCCCTTTTTTCTCCTATCCATATTTCTGGCCGTCTACAGTATCGCCTATGTAAAGCAGGCGCAAAGAAGAGATCCCAGCAAGAAAGGAGATCCTGTTCAATTCCGGTTCCATAAGGACTGGATGGAAAGCTGTGACGAGGCAGAGAGGGAGATGACCTATCAGGCCTCCTACCGTTCCATGCAGGTGCTGGGCTGGGCCATTCCCATCTGTTTTCTTCTGGCCGTATGGGGACACATCATGTTTGGGACCGGGCTTCTCGCCATTTTTCTGACCGGCGTACTTTGGGGCACTGTCTCTTTATCTTATTTATTTGCAAAACTAAAGCTGCTAAAAACAAAATTAAATCAATAAGGAGGAGCTTATGAAACTGGAAGCTTATGACCTGACCAAAAAGTTCGGGGAAAAAGAAGTTCTGCACGGCATATCCTTTTCGGTGGAAAGCGGAAAAGCCCTGGGACTTCTGGGACGAAACGGCGCGGGCAAGACCACTACCATCCGTATCCTGATGGATGTCTTTAAGGCAAACAGTGGGGCTATCACTCTGGATGGAAAACCCTTTCACCCAAAGGAGTATCAGATCGGATATCTGCCGGAGGAGCGAGGTCTTTACCCCAAGAAAAAGGTAGGTGAACAGCTGATTTACCTGGCTTGTCTTAGGGGGATGGATCCAAAAACCGCCAGGAACAATACCAAGCGTTGGCTCAAACGTCTGGAGGTAGACGAATACGAATCCAAAAAACTGGAAACCCTCTCCAAAGGTAATCAGCAGAAGGTGCAGCTTGCACAAACTCTGGTCTGTGATCCGGCCATTGTGATCCTGGACGAACCGTTCAGCGGACTGGACCCGGTCAACTCCCAGATCTTAAAGGATGTAATTTTGGAGCTGATACAGGCCGGAAAACTGGTCATCTTCTCCAGTCATCAGATGAGCTATGTGGAAGAATTCTGTGATGACATTATCATTATCAACCATGGGGATGTGGTCCTGAGAGGAGAGCTTAAGGAGATTAAACGGGAGTTCGGCAAAGACCGACTGGTTCTCTCCGCACTCAATTATTCTCTCTCCGAGCTGCAGCGGATTCTCCAAGAGTCCTTCTATGATCTGGTGACTGTGGAAGGGCTGAAAAAGGACCGCATTCTGATTTGCCAGAAAGACGCCTCCAAAAAAGCTCAGCTGATCAACCGACTGACAGAGCAGGGAATTGACCTAGAATTCTTCGGGCTCTATGAACCCTCATTAAATGATATCTTTGTGGAAAGGGCAGGTGACGAGAAATGAGCCAGTTTATAACCGTACTGAAATTCGAATTAGGAAATTACTTTAGGAATAAGAGCTTTATGGTGACCACTATCATCATCGCCCTCCTGGCAATTGCCTTTGTCTCCATTCCGCCTATGATCCCGGGGCTTTTGGACGGCCTCTCTTCCGGCTCTGCCACCAGTGCCGAATCGGAATCTTCGGATGCAGAGACTGCCCAGGACGGGGAGGCAGATGTCTATGCCATCTGTGATCCGGAGGGATATCTGGCCCAGGAAAGCCTAACTTCCTTTGCCCCGAATGTGACCTGGAAGTCCTATTCTTCCGCAGACCAGGTCCGGGACGCGGTAAATGCCGGCGAAGCAGAACGCGGCTTTATCCTGGATAGCCTTACCTCTTATACGTATGTAGTTCAGAACAACGAAATGTACGATCAAACTCAGTCCTCTTTTGACGAATTGATGACCAGCAATTTCGAATACCGTTATCTGGAAGAAAAGGGCCTGAGCGCAGATGAGATTTCCCAGTTCCAGCACTCCTCTATTACCTCCCAGACAGAAATTTTAGGTAAGGACAGCGCCAGAAATTACTGGTACACTTATATTCTAATTTTTGTGCTTTACTTCCTGATTCTCTTCTACGGCCAGATGATTGCCGTATCCGTGACCACGGAAAAGAGCAACCGGGCCATTGAAATTTTGGTGACCAGCGTAAGTCCCACCAGCCTGATTTTTGGAAAAGTCATAGCCGGAGCCATCAGCGGCGTGGTGCAAATCGGCATCATTCTGGGCAGCGCTTTCGGCACCTACAGCATTTTCCGTGAGGATTGGGGACACGCCTTAGACTTCCTCTTCCATGTACCCGGACCCGTGTGGGCCACCTACGCAGTCTTTGGCCTGTTAGGCTACCTGCTCTATGCCTTTGTGTACGGTACCCTGGGAGCCCTGGTCTCCAAGACCGAGGACATCAGCAAAAGCTCCTCTTTCATCACGCTGTTGTACGTGGTCTCCTTCCTGGTGTCCATCTTTGGTATGAACGCCAGTGACAGTGCCTTAATTAAGATTGCTTCCTACATTCCGTTTACCTCCAGCAACGCCATGCTGGTTCGGGTGGCCATGGGCAGTGTAGCCATATGGGAAATCGTCATATCCTTTGTCATTCTGCTGGTAAGCTGCGGCATCATCGGTGTTTTGGCAGCCAAGATCTTCCGGTTTGGAACCTTGATGTATGGAAATCCAATCAAGTTCACCACTGCTATCAAAAAGATTCGCCAGCAGAACTAGAGCTTCCATCTTAAAGGAGAAATTTTATGAATCCAATGGCTTTGTTTCATCTAAAATCAGCCTGGGATAAATTTTGTAAACGCCATCCGAAATTTCCCAGATTCCTGAAAGCGGTATCCAGACAGGGCATTACAGAGGGCACAATCCTTAAAATCGATGTCGTCACCCCGGAGGGAACATCTTTTCACTCCAATCTGAAGATGCAAAAAGAAGATCTGGAACTTTTAGAGCAATTGAAACAATTTACAGAATAGAAAGCAGGATGCGGCTAAATGATGGATTTAGATCATTTAGCCGCATCCTGCTTTTTCTATGACAAAAACCGCACTGAGCTTCTGCGCCTGGGACATCCCGGAAGCCGTAATCCTCTTTACCTGTTTTATAAATTTTCTTGTATTATATAAACCTCCCATTATTGGCTGTTAAATTTAAAAACACCTGCTTAAAAAGCTAATATTCCCATCGTTTATAACTTCTTTATCTTCGCTTTGGAGCCTACGCCCTTTTTCTCAAGCAGTTTCTTGTAGGCTTTCACCTTTGACTTAGGCACTTTAATTATTGTCCTGGGATGTATTGCCCCAAATGCCTTTTTCCCCACTTTCTTGGTTGTCAGACTTTTCGTTTTGATTACCGCATTCTTTAGCTTTTTGCACCCATAGAAAGCTTGCTTCCCGATCTTGGAAGTCTTGGGCGGGATAGTGACCTTTGCCAAATCAATGCACCGATAGAAGGACTTGTCTCCAATGCTTTTCACATTCTTGCCAATGGAAACGGATTTTAAGCCTCGATATCCGCTGAATGCGCCCTTTCCAATGGCCGTAATCTGGAAGGCCTTTCCCCTGATCTTTACTGCGCTGCCAATTTTCAGGGTCCTGAACTTTTTATCAGATTTTTTTCTTGTGGTTCCCACCAAGGTCACCTGACCACCGCCATTCTTGTTCAACTTGGTCACCTTGTATCTCAGCTTCTTTATCGTAACGGTCTGGCCCACTTTGACGGCGCTTTGTTCCGATGTTCCGGAGCCTCCCGGCGCAGGGGACGCGGGCTTCTGACCGGAATCCCCGGCAGAGCCAGTTGGCGCTTCCTCAGAAGGAGTGGACGGTTTTGTATCCGGCTCCTCTCCCGTATCCGGCGTTTCCGGATTCTGATCCGGATTCTCGGCTCCCTCTTCCCGGAATACGGAATAGCCGTAATTGTTGCTCTCGTATCTCTCCGCAGCGCTTGAAGTAACCACGTAATACAGGGCATCCGCATCCGTTTCATAACCGGAAGAGTCCTTAGGATAGGCAAAGTCCATGGTCAGAATGTCTCCCTGCCTCAGCGTTCCCAAATCCTTTGCGGCAATGACTTCCCCGTCCTTTGTATTTTTTCGCACCTCCAGAGTGGCTTTCGATGAAACCGCCTCATGGTTTGTCACTGTCACATGGACCACCTTTCCGCTTTCCCATACGTCTTCCGTGGTCGCAACGGAAACGTCCGCAAAACCGGCAGTCATCTGGAAGCCATTGTTGGAGGCATCCCGATCTCCCTCTGTTGTAACCTCAACGGGAATCTTCCTACTCTCCACAGCCTCCGGCACAGCATACTCTGCCTCCAGAAGAGCGCTCTCCCCGGGCAGAATCTCCACAGAGCCTTCCGTGATCTGTCCGCCCACTGCAATGCGGTAAGAGTCAACCTTCTCCGTTCCCAGATTGCGCACGCCCACAAACACCTTGGCACTCTGCCCCGGAATCTCCGCGCCGTCTTCCATATAAGCGTCTAGGATCTGTAAATCCGGAGCCTGGGCTGCCTGCAGCGCATATAAAGAGCCAGCCGAAGCAGTATCTCCCTTCCGGTAAAGGAATTCCATATCCCCGTCAGAGTTGAAATACCCGCTGGGGCGGAAAATGTTTTCCTCGCTGTCAGACACTGCCACCGGGCTGCTCCATTTGCCCGATGCTTCATCCAGAATGCAGGCGGTCAGTTGGTAAACGTCCGTCTCATCCACGCTGGACCAGACCAGAGCCGTATTCTGGTTCGCCCCGTTTACCACGGTAAAGCTTTCCGAAATATTTGCGTTCTCCTCCAGCACAGCGCTTTGTTTTCCCGACTCCTCCAGTATCTCATAGCCCTGCTCGGTATACCAAAAGAGCGCTTTGCCTCCTTGGTACCGGGCATATTGTGGAGCCGCGTCATAACTCTCATTTTCCGTGAGTTTTTCCACGGTTCCGTCGGAAGAAAACCGATAAATCTCCCGATCCTCCAGCGTAGACAAATCCCGATCCGTGTCCATGCACACTGCTGCAGTCACTATATTTCCCCATATATCTGCATCATAAGATACGGGCGTTCCCTGGGTCAGTGCAAATTCCTGACGGACGGCTTCTCCTTCACAGGTCCCGGTCATAAAAAGCAGATTTTCTCCCGTGGTTCCGAAAATGTCCCCTCCTTTGTTTTTCAGTCCCACCAGCGTCACATCTCCGTTGGAATCCATGCAAGGGCGGGCGCTGTTGTAGGTAACGGCTTCATCGGAAGAAAGGGAGATGGAAGACTTTACAAAGCCATTGCTCCCCTCATCCCAGACGGCATAACGGATCTGGCTGTTTTGAAGGGCTTCTTGCATGGAAGAGGCATTCGTGATGCCGCTGTCATAATTCAGCCATGCAACTCCGATAGTTCCATTGGACGCAGTCAGATACGGGTAAAAATCTCCCGTCCCGTCTTCCTCCACAGCAACCGGGCTGCTCCATTCTCCTCTGCTCTCGTCATAAACTGTATAGACCAGCTTCGTCCGATGAATCGTGTCCCGCAAAGGGTCTTCCGTCAAAAACACGGCCAGAGTGGTATTCCCCTCCTGCACAAGCTGAGGCTCCGTCAACTCTGAAGTTCCCGTCTCCAGAAGGGTTTCTTTGAGATTTGATGCCGTTGATTTGGAAATCCGCTGATCTCCGGCATCTTCCCCATGCCATACCGATGCCGTTTCCAGCTTTTGAGGCAGCACGTAGCTGTCCATATCGTACAGGGATTGTTCCAGGGCTTTCTCGTTTTGGACAGCCTTGCTTTCTCTTGTGGGGTAAAGGGGATACGTGGCGCTTGCCAGCTCCTTGGAGTAGCTAAAGCCCAAAACGCTTGCCTTAATGCTCAGAGCGCCAATTAAACCGGCCTGGGTCAGGCCTTTGGGAAAGTCAATGGTTATGGGCATGGAGGCCTTTCCCTCCGCACCCACGGTTGCCACATACAGAACACCAACGCCGCCTCCCACGCTTAAGGAAGGCGTTACCGTAAGCTTCGTACTCCCTCCAAATTTCCGGTTTTGCGTATCAAAGGTCACGCCCGCATCCAGCTTTCCATTCACGCCCAGAGATTCCTCCAGATATACGGGGATCACGCCCACGGCATACTGCTGCTTAAAGGAGGTACTCATGTCAATGATTACCTGAATGCCTCCCGTCAGAGGCGTTGCGGCATCCCCTGACAGATCGTTTTCCAGCCATCCGTAGCCCGTGGCCTTGAGCTTGGCCCCAGCCGTCCAGGAGGTATTCAGGTTGTCCGAGGCAAGTACGTTCCTCCACTGAGAGAGCGAAAGATCTGTGGGCTGGCTCTCACAAAACTTCTTCCAATTCTCCCACTCTTCATCCGTAAACACTCCCTGGGAACCCTCTGCTCCCAGCATGATCCGGATCTTGGAACCGTCCCGTTTCACAGTCGTCTTTATTTTTCCCAGATCAAAGGAAAGCTTGTCATTGTTTAAAAAGGGCACGTCCGTCTGCCAACCGGACTCTCCGCTCTCGCTTAGAATCTGTATGGAATCGTCGTCATCCTGAGAGGCATTTCCCGTGGGCACTGAAATGTAGACCCGCTCCGGCTTGCTTTCGGTGCCGTCTGCCGCCACCAGTTTCACATAGATCTTCCCATTTCCCAAAAAGCACTCTCCAATATTTAGCCGGAAAATCCCGTCTTCACTCTCAAAGGATTTTCCCCCTTCCTGATACATACAGTAATAGCCCGGCTCTTTGCCATTCCAGACGCCGCAGGCACGGAAGGTGACGTTATCGGTCTTTACGAAGTGCTGGCCTCCACAGAGCTTTGCGATTTCATTCTGATAATATACGATAGAAGAAACATATGGATTCGTATCATCCCCCGCTTTTTTCTTTTTGAGGTATGTATGCAGCTGATTGGTTTCAAAGAGGCTTACGTTCTCTGGAGAAACGATGGTGGTGTAGAAAATATAGTCCCGGTATCCCTCTTTGGTCACGGAAATCCGCTTCATGGCAGAAGGCTGATCCAGGGTGTTTTCCATGCTGGCCGTTCCATAAGCATCGGTGACAGCCTCGCCAATCCCCTCCGCAGAAACCACAGCCCCTTCGATCTCCCCCTCTGTCAGCTTATCATAATCCACTGCATTCACGGTGATTTTGGAGTTGTCAATAACGTTAATCTCTCCATCAGTTGGAAACGAAGGGTCCCCTCCTGAATGAACCAAGTCTATTTTGATTGGTCTGCTTTGATTCTCCTTCGTCCCGTTTCCAATCTGGCCAAATTCATTCCAGCCCCATAAATATAAATCCTCAGTCCTTGTTACTGCCGCACTGTGCTTGCCTTCCAAAACCACAGATTCTACATTCTCCATTATCTTTACTGGCCTATTTTGATTTTCTACTGTTCCGTTTCCTACCTGACCAGATTCATTCCAGCCCCAGCAATACAAGTCTCCGTTGCTTGTCACTGCTGCGCCATGTCCACTTCCCAATGCTACAGATTGCACTCTTTCCAGAATTTTCATTGGTCTATTTTGATTTCCTTCTGTACCATTTCCTAATCTGTCCCAGGAATCCTCCCCCCAACAGTACAAATCTCCGTTAATTGTCACTGCTGCGCTATAATCGCTTCCCAACACTACAGATCGGACCTCTTTCAGAATTTTCACCGGTCTATTCCGATGTTCTTCTGTGCCATCTCCTAAACTGCCATAAGAATTCTCTCCCCAACAGTACAAATCTCCATGAACCGTTATTGCCGCAGTACGATTGTAGCTTAGGTCCATGGAGGCCACATTCTCCAATACCTTCACCGGCCTGTTCCGGTTCTTCTCTGTCCCATCTCCTATTTGGCCATAATCGTTTTTTCCCCAACAATACAGATCTCCATTATGCGTCACTGCCGCACTCTGAAAGTACCCCAGAGCTACAGATTTTACATTCTCCATCACCTTTACTGGTCTGCTCTTATCTTCTTCTGTGCCATTTCCTATATTTCCATATATATTCCATCCCCATAAATACAAATCCCCAGTATTGGTCACCGCTGCACTGTAACTATTTTCTAAAGCTACGGAAGCCACATCCTCCAATACCTTCACTGGTCTGGTCCGATCTTCTTTAGTCCCGTCTCCTATTTGGCCATAGTAGTTAGCCCCCCAGCAATACAAATCTCCATTCGATGTCACTGCCGCACTGTAGTCATCTTCTAATGCCACGGATACCACATTCTCCAATATCTTTACTGGTTTACTTTGGATTTCTTTTGTACCATTCCCCACCTGCCCATATTCATTGAATCCCCAGCAATACAAATCTCCGTTATCAGTCAGTGCTGCGCTGCGGGTATACCCCAAATATACATCCTTTACTTTGCTGTCTGTTATCTCTTTCAAAATCTTTTTCCCTGATTCAGGGTATGCCATTGCTGTTATGGATAGCGGAAAATTAATCAAAAGCGACAGCAGCATTATAAAAACAATTATTCTACTTTTCACTTGCTTTCTCCCCTTCTATTTTTCCTGCGTTCTTGTATGGAATAAAGGAACAGCCTCTGTATGGTCCTGCTTTTATTCCTCTTTTCCAAGGTCCAGATCCAACACTCTGCAGATATCTTCCACCAAATACCCCGGAAAGTCTTCTTCGGTACAGGTGATTTTTTCCAGCCTTGCGATGATTCTGCTTCCAAGGGCCAGAGCTTCCTGTTCCTCGCCATACTTATATAGAAGCTCCAGCTCATCAATCCGTTCTTCCAGAGCCTCGATGCAGGCATCTGTCCGGTCCGCGCTCAGATGGTCGTTTTCCACAAACCACCGCAGCGTTTTCTCAAACCTGGCCTCGATTACTTCCGGCTGAATGTTAAACTGGCGCAAAATCATGTTTTTTTCCAAAACCTCATCCGACTTGTCCCGGAACTGATAATCCATCACATAGCCCTCGTACTCAGAAACCATATTGGCCCACTGATCCATGGAGATGGGATAGCCGTCGATGGCAAAGACCGGCTCATTTCTGGCTGACATCCAAGCCACCTGTAAGGTTCCCACCTGCTTTAAGGAATACTGCTTATTTCCTATCCAGGTTCCTGTTACCTGGTCGCTTTCCTGAAGAGACTTATTGGCAATCCCCTTTAGGATCTTTTGGTGCAGGTGGAGTACTGCAGGGAGCTGTTCATCGTTGATACCTGTCATCACCTCAAAGCTGTAGGCACCCTCAGCCTCGTTGGCATGCCAACAGGAGTAGGGAGGCAGCAAAATGTTCCAGATCAGAAAATGATGGATGGCTCCGTTGGTGTCATAGATGGATATTTCCTTGGAAAAATCTTCGAACTGTTCTGTCCCATACATGTCTGCAATCAGCTTATTATAACAGTCCATGCACAGATCCCCGTAGCCCTCCAAATGTACAAATGCTTCCTTCTCATGGCACTGATTACATTTCATACTGTGTCCCTCCCTTCTCTGTGGCTCTTTCCCCTTTCGAAAAAGCACCCTTAGTATTCTCAACCATGTCACTTATCCCCCGTCTCATCCATGATGACTTCAGTATAGCACACCCGTTTCCTGTTTTCCACTATGAGCAAATACTTCCAGGCCTATGCGTCCGCAGTCTTCTTCCCTCTCCATCTGATCTGACCTAATGTTCCGCAAAAGACCAGACATTCATGGGCCAAAAGCGGGAATGCCGCAAGACCAGCCAGGTACAGCCATTCGTGCAGGGAGAGAGAGACTGTTCCAAAGGCTCTGGTAAGAACGTCTGCCTCTGTCACCGCAAGCTGTAGCAGAAACCCCAGCGCGCAGGCCAAAATCATCAGTTTATTGTTCCAATGGTTCATCCGAAACACGGAGATGGATACATCCCGCATTCCCACTGCATGAAAAAGCTGAGACATCCCCAGCACAGTAAAAGCGTACGTTTGGGCTCTGTTTAACACAGATTCCTGACTCAGGCAGGTCATCAGCCCGGAAAAGCTCAGAGGAGCTCCTTCCATTTGAAGCAGACCGTAGGGGATGGTTAAGAAAGCCGTCAGACTGATGAGTCCAATTAAACCTCCGTAAAAAAGCGTGCACAAAAGTCCTCCATGGGCAAACAGGCTCTCTTTAGCCTGCCTTGGGGGGCGCCTCATCAAGCTTTCTCCGTCGTTTTGATCTGCCCCCAGAGCCAAAGCCGGCAAAGAATCCGTAATCAGATTAATCCACAGAATATGGCTGGGCTTTAAGGGGGATGCGAATCCGCAGAGTACGGCCACAAACATGGTCATGATCTCCCCAAAATTCGAGGAGAGTAAAAACAGTACGGACTTACGGATGTTTTCGTAGACGCCTCTTCCTTCCCGGATGGCCTTTTCGATCGTAGCGAAATTGTCATCCGTTAAGATCATGTCTGAAGCCTGCTTGGCCACATCCGTCCCACTAAGCCCCATGGCTACTCCAATATCCGCACATTTTAAGGACGGCGCGTCGTTTACTCCATCCCCTGTCATGGCCACAATCCGCCCCATTTTCTTCAGGATTTTCACAATCCGTACCTTATGTTCCGGAGACACTCTTGCAAAAACACGAATCCCTTCTATGCGACTGCAAAGCTCTCTGTCAGACAGACGTTGTAGCTCCCCTCCCGTGATACATTCCTCCATATGTTTTGCGATTCCCAACTGCCTGGCAATGGCCAGGGCAGTCTCTGCATGATCGCCTGTAATCATCACAGTACGCACTCCGGCCCGTTTAAAATTTTCCACAGCCAGTGCCGCTTCCGGCCGAATGGGGTCCTCCATTCCAACCATACCGATAAAAATCAGATTCTCCTCTCTGGGCTCAGAATCTCCCCTGGTAAATGCCACAGCCAGCGTCCTCAACGCCTGGGAGGACATGGCATCTATGGCCTTTCGAATCTGTCCCCGGTGTCTTTCTGTGAGAGGTATCACCCTGCCTTCCATCAACACCCGATTGCACCGCTTCAAGACTTCATCCGGAGCTCCCTTTGTGTAGGTGAGACTTACGCTCTCTGTCTGATGCCAGGTGGACATCATCTTCCTGCCAGAGTCAAAAGGCAGCTCCTTTTTTCTGGGAACCCGCTTCTGCACCTCCCCTTTATATGTTCCCAGACTTCCCGCAAAATCCAAAAGCGCCAACTCTGTGGGATCTCCGATTCTGGTCTCCCCCTCCACGATACCATCGTTACAAAGTACCAGCCCCTCCAAAAAGACTCTGTGTCCTTCTGCCGGGAAGGCTCCTTTCTCATAAAGCTTCTGGTCCACGAAGCAACGCACCACAGTCATTTTATTCTGAGTCAACGTTCCGGTCTTGTCCGAGCAGACGATGCTCACGGCTCCAAGAGTTTCAATGGCAGGTAGCCTGCGCACAATCGTATGCACTTTCACCATTCTGGTAACAGAAAGTGCCAGACAAATGGTTACTACTGCCGGAAGTCCCTCCGGTACCGCTGCCACAGCCAGGGAGATGGCCGTGATCAGCATCTGCGGCAGATTGCGTCCCTGTATTACAGCCAACAAAAACAGCGACGCACAAAGAGCTACGGAGAGAATGCTAAGTACCTTTCCCAAGTCTCCCAGCCTTTTTTGAAGTGGGGTCTGTTCCTCTTTGTGATCATTGAGCATAGCTGCGATCTTTCCGATCTCCGTCTCCATCCCCACAGCAGTGACCAGCCCCTTTCCACGCCCGTTAACCGTCATCGTGGACATGTAGGCCATGTTTTTTCGATCTCCCAGAGAGAGCTTTTTTGCTGCCACAAACTGGGCATCTTTGGATACGGGAAGAGACTCTCCTGTAAGCGCAGACTCCTCAACCTTTAAATTCACGCTCTCTACCAGCCTTAGATCTGCCGGAACCTGTCTGCCCGCATCCAGACATACCAGATCCCCCTGTACCAGACATGAGGCTTCAATTTCCTGTTCTTTTCCATCCCGGATCACACAGGCCTTGGGGCTGGTCAGCTTTTTTAGGGAATCCAGAGCCTTTTGAGCCTTGCCCTCCTGAATCATACCCACCAGGGAATTGACAAACACCACCACCAAGATGATCACCGCATCGCTGACTTCATTTAGCAGAATGGACACAGCCGCCGCAGCCAAAAGCACATAAATCAGGGGCGTATTCAGCTGATCCCAAAAGGAGCCAAGGAGCGTTCGCTTCTTTTTCTGTACCAGCACATTTTTTCCGCCAGCCTCAAGCCTCCGTTTCGCCTCCTGCCCGGACAGTCCCCGCTGCGGATCCGTCTGTAGTTTCTCGCTCACCTTCCGAAAGGTCTGCTCTTCATACATAACGTTGCTCCTTTACTTGAATTTCCGCAAGGACCCGCCTGGCCCTTTTCGGTTTACTCTACCTTATGTACAACCTTTCTGGAATATAACCATGTCTGTTCCTCACAGTGCGTCGAATCTTCCTGCCTTCTCCCACGAAAAAGCCCTGGTACAGTATCTGTACCAGGGCCTCTGTAAGAAAGGGTAAAATCTATATTTTAGAATGTTGCTATCTTTTCGGACGCATACTGCAATACCAGAACCGCATCCTTTGTATCTGTCACACCGTCTCCATTCACATCCGCACTCTCTTTTGCCGCATCATTCAGATCCTGCATCTCTGCGGTATACTGTAGCAGTGCTGTTCCGTCAGCCGTGCTCACGGCTCCGTCTCCATTCACATCGCCCACCAGTCTCGCCAAAGCTACTTGCTTTGTCAGCGTTTCTACTGCTTTGTCAACCTGGCTCTGAGTGGCCTCTTCGTTGTTATAGACGGATTTCGCGTTCGCCATAGCTGCTGAAAGTCCTTGAATTGTAGATGCCACATAAGAATCGGAAGCCTGCAAAATCTCCTGTGCTTTATCGATCATAGCCTTCAAAGCTGCCTTATTCCCTTTCATCTGAAGGTTAAAAATCGCGTCCACGATTGCAGTATAAGCTTCACTGATCTCATCTTCTCCTCTGTCAGAATTTTCTATTACTTCCTGTGCGCGCTCTATTGCTTTTCTTAACGCATCCAGACTGGAGGAAGTATAATTGCCATCCAACAATGGAGTGGCTGCTTTCACAAGGCTTTCCAGAGAAGATACGTCCGCATTCTTAGCGAGTTTTGCCAACTCATCCAATACTGCATAGGCTGCCTCATTTACCTCTGACTGAGTAGCCTTCGCATCTTTCAGTACTGCCTTAGCCTCCTCTACGGCCTTTTCCAGGGCTTTTACTCCTCCTTCGTAATCTCCACCAGATGCCAGAATGGCTTCTGCGGCCTCTATGGCTGTCTCAAGATGAAGTCTTTGCACACCGTATTCCAGATTTCCAAAGGCTTGAATCAGACTGCTCATAGCCTCATCCAGATCTTCCTGGGTAGCGTTGGCATCTGCCTGCACACTCTTCGCATTTTCCAGTGCAGCCTCTACCTCTGCCCAGCTCTCTTCCGTATATTCCGATGCGTCCAGGCTCTCCAGCAAAGCAATCATTCTGTCCAGGCTTGCCTTTACTGTCTCATTTTCCTCTCCGGCATCGCTCTTAGCCTCTACCTTTACTTCTTCCTGCATCAGTAAATTGTCTGAGGAGGCTCCCACATAGATGGTTCTCGCTCCTTCTGCCACAGTCCACTTATCCTTAGTTCCATCCTCATTTACATTCAGTTCATCCTGATTTGAATTCCAGTAGGACAAAGAACGCTCTGACACATGGATGGTCACTTCTCTGGACTCTCCCGGCTGAATATCTTTTACTTTCTCGTATCCTGCCAGAGCATACTCAGAAGTCTGAATTCCTTCCGGTACGTTGGCCTCGCCCAGGTAAACCTGCGCCACTTCACTTCCTGCCACATCGCCTGTGTTCGTTACCGTAAAGGTAACATCATATCCTGCCTCTTCCCCTTCGTTTAAGCTCTCTTCCACCTTCATATCGCTGTACTCAAACGTTGTGTAAGAAAGTCCATATCCGAAGTCAAACTGAGGTTCAATATCATTTTCATCATACCACTTATATCCTGTGTTGATGCCCTCATCAAAATATGTAGTGGTATCCTTTGAGGCAAATCCTGGGAATCCCCCCGGACCTCCACCAGGGCCGCCGGGGCCGCCACCAGGAAATCCTCCCGGTCCTTCAGAATCTCCTCCCTCTTCTTCTTCCTTCTCGTCTTCCTGCTCATATCTGGACCAATTATAGTCTGAGTAGGTGATAATGGTATCCGTATCCTTCTTTGGAATCGTATATGCCAGCTTTCCGCTGGGATTTACTTCACCGGTCAGCAGTTTTGCCGTCGCCACGCCACCGCGCTGTCCAGGATAATACATCTCCAAAATGGCATCTGCCTCGTCAATCCAATCTTCCATAACTACGGCAGAGTCGTTATTGAGCACTACCACCACTTTGTTTCCTGCGCTATGTGCCGCATTAGCCACATCCAGGATCATCTGCTGCTGCTCTGCGGGCAGTTTCAAAGTGGTCTCTTCCCTAGTGTCTTTCGGATCACTTACCTGCGCATAGGCGAATACAACTACCGTATCGTTATCCTTGGCTGCCTGAATGGCATTGTCCACGTTGGCCTGTTTCTGAGACGGGGTGATCCAGGCAAGTCCTACCTGCATATCCTTGCCGTCCACTTCGCCGGCATTCTCTGCCGCAACGCCAATCTTATAACGCTTTCCTTTTTCCAGCGTCACTGTTGCGGTTGATAAGTTTTCTCCTGTTTCAGAGGGGATTACACCGCTGTACCACTGAGTTCCCTGATTCACGCTGGCGCCGGAACCGGAACCGATCTGGGTCTCTGTGCCGTCCTCCTGAATTTCAAAAATACCCATGGCAGCCTTTGCGCCGATGCTCTGAAGGATAATGCTATACTCTCCATCCTCATCGGCTTCCACATAAGTGGTCCACGTATAAGCGGGATTCTGGGTATAATCAAAGGCTGTTCCATCCTCCGAATTTACATAAGTCTTATTGGGCTCTCCGTCCACTGTACCCGTGTTAAAATCAATGGTCGCGTCGGTTGTACAATACTCTCCGATTTCATGACCTTCCATAGCCGTCTCAGGCACACTGTTGCTGACAAATTGTCCCTGGTAATCTCCTCCGGTTTCTGCGGACTGCCCGGTACCGTAAGTGCGAACTGCTCCGTGTTCTTCTCCGTCTGCCGTAGTGTACAAGTTCTCCTCGGGAATGATGGTTCCGATAGTATCCTTGTATACCTCACCTTCCACTTTCTCCTCTCCTACCAGGTCGCAGAGAGCCTCATAGGGACTGGTCATGGCACTGATGGCTCCGTAAGAGCGCTCCCCTCCAATACCAGGAATCAGATTCATGCCATTTAAGCCGATAACAGCAACTGTATTGTCTCCATCTGTGTTAAGTGGCAGAGTCTCATTTTCGTTTTTCAGCAAAACGCCGCCTTCTTCTGCTACTTTTTCCACAGCGGCATTGCTCTCTTCATACAGTTCTTCCAGAGTTCCGGTATTTTTGCCTGCTCGGATCAGCTCTGTACGTCCTTTTTCTTCCTTGGCATAACCGTTCTCATCTACCTGCACCAGAGTCAGATAGCCTCCTTTGCCATAGGCTTTCAGGATGCGTCTTACACTCTGATCCACCAGCTGATCGGCTTCTTCCTGGGTCATTTCGCCGTTTTCTACCTTTTCCTGGGTCTTAGCCTGGCTGTTATTGCTCAGGCTCGGCATTTCAATATCTGTTCCCTTATTCAATGTATATCCGTCATTTCCGCCCCAGTCTGTAATGGTAAAGTATTCATATCCCCACATATCCCGGAGAATATCCTGCTGCAGTTCTGTACTGGCTGATGCAAGGGTCCCGTGCAACGCATTATAAGATGACATTACGCCAAGAGCTCCACCATCCTTAATCGCTGACTCAAAGCCAGGCAGATATACTTCATGAAGAGCCTGTTCCGAAACCTCCACATTGGTTTTTGCCGCCGGGCTTGCGTTTTGCGCGAAAGCCGCGAAGTGTTTCAGCACAGCAATGCCTCCGTTTTCCTGCATTCCTGAAACCAGGTCATCTGCCAGGCTGGAAAGCAGATAGGGGTCTTCTCCCATCTGGTCCTTTGTCCTCTGGAACTGGGGGATTCGCTGAATATCCAGCTGGGCGCTTAACATAAAGCTTCCCCCAATAGCCTGGTTTTCGTTTCCTACGGTCTCTCCGTAGATTTTAGCCATTTCCTCATCCCAAGTCGCAGCCAGCATCTGCTCCTGGGGCGGGTTTGTGGTATCCTGCGTATAGAGCAACCCGGCCGGTCCGTCATACATCTTAATCATGGGTACGCCCAGTCTTGGCACCCCTTTTAGATATCCTGCGTTTCCCTCGCTGTCCCCCGTTCCATTGCCCCCTAAGAACGTATACTTTTCTTCCGTGGTCATTGTCTTAATCAACGCTTCCACCTTGGCGTTTACTACCTCATCGTCCTCTTCTGGCTGTACCAGATCCTCTGTATAAACGTCAGGGAAAACCACCTTCTCATCGCTCTGCTCCTGAGCATATGTCAGCCACAGACCGTTTCCCGTGCTAAAGCTGGCCGCGGCCATCATCACCGCCATTGCCATCGCCGTGATACGTCGTCCACTCTTTTTTCTCATATATTCTCCACCTTTTACGTTTCTTTATTTCTATTTCATAATATGTTATCGATCCTTCCCACAAAAAGCGCCTTTCGTTGTTTTTACTCTAGCATGGACATTTGTGGTTTTCAAGCGGCGAGGCGTGTATAGCAAATATAGGCGCAACTGGCGGTTAAATGTCGCAACTGGCATCAATTTGACACCTGTTTTTATCTTTGCTATAATATTTTTGACATTTTTAACCATAAGCAAGGAGGCAGCCATGTTAAAGATTGCCTTATGTGACGATGAATACATAACTGCAAACTATTATTACGAGCATCTTACACAAATTTTTCAGAAATTGGACACGGACTGTTCCATTGACCTGTTTATCGACAGTGGAAAGTTGCTAACCGCCCTTTATGAGGGCAAACGCTGGGATATCTATTTTCTGGATATTGATATGCCCCTGATTGGAGGGTTGGATCTGGGGAAAAAAATTCGTCAGCTGGATGATCAATGCTATCTGGTTTATGTGTCCATACACAGAGAATGCGTCTATGACTCATTGGAAGCGAAGCCTTTTCGTTTTATTCCCAAAGACGAGTTCCAAACTAGAATCGAACCTTGTATCCGGGATATTCTGGAAGATATGCATAAGGAATTCCGGAACGATTACATGGTTTTGGAAACCCGTACCAGCATATACCGCTACCCCATTCGGGAATTGATCTATGCTCAGAGTCTGGACAAATATATTGTCCTGTTTCTTACACAGGATCGACAGACAGAGTCTATTCGCTACAAGCTGTCTGATTTGGAACAACAACTGCTTCCCCACGGGTTTATCCGGATCCATAAGAGTTATCTTGTAAATTACCGCTTTATCAAAAGCATTCAGCCCACCTGCATACTTTTGGATGATGGAAGAAAACTTCCGGTCAGCCGATATCGGCTTGAAGAAATTAAAACCACCTTTAGGAGGCTTACTCTATGATCCAATTATATACAAGCATCAAAATATTGTCCTTGTTTCTGGAAGTCCTCATCGGACTCTGGCTGTTTTCCAGCCTTTTCCCTCCGAGAAAGTTCCGGTTCCGGCTGTTGATGCATATAGGATACTTTCTCATTTACTGGGCCTTGATTTTAGCAGAAGAATACTGGATAGCAAGATGGGTGGAAGATGGATATGCTTTTTATCTGCTAATACACTCTTTTTTACTGATGCTTTTCGCGATCCTTTTTTATAAGGGGAAGTTCCTGATTAAGGTCTTTTTACCCCTGACCTTTGTGTCGCTGATTACTATGTCTCGGTTCCCGGCCACTCTGCTGTGCCGTCTCTTAGTATGGTTTCTTCCCTACCCGACTGGCATCACGTATCTTATTTCTACTCTGATGCCCAACCTTTTGCTGTTTTTCATTGCTCTTTTTATGCGGCATTTCAAGCTGGATGCTACAAAAACTTATCCGATTTCCTATTACTATACTATGATCATCACACCGGTGCTAAATATGACGGTCATTACTCTTTTGAAAAGTTATTATGACGTGGTTCCTTATGTGGATCTGATTGGTTTTTTTACCATGATGATAGAACTGCTGATCTATTACATGATCTGGCAAAGCACCACAGAGTATACCAGAAGAACCCAGCTTCAGCTAATACAACAGCAGCAATCCTATCAGAGTCAACATATGAAAGAGCTTAAAAACATCGTTACGGAGTACCATCAGCTTCGCCATGACATGAAAAATCATTTTGCCTGTATGGATCAGCTGCTTAGCCAAGAACAATATGACTTATTAAAGGAATATTTCTACTCCATGAGCAAGGAACTCTATGCTATAGACAATCAGATTGAAACCGGAAATGAGATTATCAATCAGGTGATCAATATCAAATACGCTACCGCACACAAGTTACAAATTCCCATGGAGATCCAGGCTTCCGTGCCAAGCCGGCTTAATATTCCCAATCATTTACTCTGCTCCGTACTCTCGAATCTTCTTGATAATGCCATCGAGGCTTCTGCCAGAGTAAAAGCCCCTGCCATCTCCATCAAAATGAAGATGGTAAAAGATTACCTATCTTTGTCTGTGGAAAACCGGATTGAACCGGAGCAGAAAGAAAACGCACTGAACCATAAGACTACAAAGGCCAATCCGCAGATGCACGGTCTGGGCCTGCAGATCGTCCAAGAAGTGGTGCGCAAATATAATGGGATTTCTACCTATGAAGTATTGGATAATCGCTATGTGGCAAGCATTATGTTGGAATTAAGTGGGGAACCTGCAGCTACTTGATGGATTCCCCCATCCCTGACCCGCCATTCTCTGATGTCTGTTCATCAAAAGAAGGTCTCTCTTCCCTGGGGAAGTTTAGAGACCTTCTTTTTTATTCGTCCTTTCCTATTTTTTTGAATTTAAAATCCAGAAGCATTTCCTTTTTTTACCCTGACCGCTTTTACCTTGCTATACGGGCTGTAGTACTTTTTGCCGCCCTGTTTTTTGTAGGAGCGGATTCTGATGTAAATCTTCTTTCCACCTTTCCATCCGCTCAGGCTCTTTGTCCGGATGGAGGCCTTTTTCACGGTATAGCTCTTAGCCTTTTTCCACTGGTTCTTCTTATAGGAAACCTGAATCTGATATCCCGTCACGCTTCCTGCTTTCTTCCATTTCAGCGTCACCTCTCCCCTTTTCTTCGAAGTGGCCTTTGCCCAGCGTACCTTTCTTGGAACCACTTTCACCATGTAGGATACGCTCTTTCCGTTACAGGAAGCTTTGATCCTGACGGTTCCAACCCGCTTTGCCTTTACGGTTCCCTGGCTGTTTACCGTAGCAACTTTACGATTGCTGGAAGTGTAGGTAATCTTTCCTTCCGCTCCCGCAGGCAGCAAGGATGCGGTCCGCTTCACTTTCTTTCCGATTTCCAGCGTCACCTTCTTCTTGCTTTGGAATGCGACCCCGGAAACGGCTGGCTTGTGGATGGTTCCGGAACCGGTACCTGGCGTGGTTCCCGTCTGCGTATTGGAGCCTCCGTTTTGATCCCCTCCAGGATTTTTGTCTGGATCTGGCTTCGTTTCAGCAGTCCGTTTGGGGATCGTCTGATCGATTTCCACGGAAACCGTATATTCTTCAAAGGTCAGCAGAAGCGTTCCGGTAATTCGTCCTTCCCTTTGCTCTGTTGCCGCTTCCATTTGAAACGGAACTTCCCAGGCGATCTGAATCTGCCCTGTGCCAATCGCCTCTCTGACAGCAGCCAGTACCTGAGCCTCCGTGGTCTCATTGGACACCTCCAGTTTCTCCAGCGCCTGCAAAATCCGGTCTCTGGCCTGTTCCAGCGTATCCTGAGGCGTATGTTCCCCGGCCTCTTCCATAGCCTTTTGCAGCGTAAACATGGCCTGATACATGGCCTCTATGGTCATCTCCGGATCATCCCTTACCGCCTCGGCCTCCCCAATGGCTTTCTCCAACTTTTCGGAATCAGACTGCTGCGCCAGATCTCTGGCTTCTGCAATCAGCTCTTCCATGGCAGTCCGGTCCAGCGGCGTTTCAAATCTGGCATCACACCAGTCTGTGTGGTCGTCTCCATTGCCGTCTCCGGCATCCGTGGTAATTAAAGTCAGCTGTTTGGTTCCATCGGGAATCCGAACCTTGATGGAAACCAGTTCCATCAGCTCTCCGATGTTCTCTCCCAGCTCCTCCTTACTGTCATAGATCTTGACTCCGTCCGCATAGACCTGATAGACGGCGCTTGCCAGGTTTCTACCTGCAAACTCTTCTCCAATGCTCACATGGTCAATTCCCAAATCCGCCATAAAATACAGGGCATTTTCCGGCACAGTATAGCGGATTTCGGAGTCTGCGTGGGCTGAGATGCCCTTTTCATACTCTCTGTAAATCTGTCTGTCTTGGGCATCGTTCTTCTCCAGAATCGTCAGCGTTCCGCCATGGATGTTCGTATCAATGCCCATATTTCCCCATCCCACCTTCTGATAGTCAGGAGTCAGATCGCTCACATACTCCTTCATGTACACTGCCGCTGAAAAATCAATACGGTACGTATCCACAAAATGCTCGTTTTCAGCCGTTACCAGCGCATAGCCCGGAATCCCTTGGATCTGGTGAATTTCTTTTACAGTTGCTCCATCCCTTAAGATGGGTTCCACTACCGGAAGGGCTTCCCCGGAGAGGCGATACTGATAATCATGCACGTCTTCCTGAAATTCCTCATACTCTGCGCCGCTAAATTTCAGCCCCGTCACCGGACGTCCGTAGGCAAGATAGGAATCCATGGCCTGTTTCAGCCGGATGCCTGCACGGAAAATTTCAGCCGCGGTGCCCTCCAGCGCCGCTCTGGCCTTTTCTATCTTTCTGCCCAGATCCGCTTTCTCCTCCTGGATTTTCATGGACTCTTGCAGCTGCTGGGCCTTCTGAATCTGAGCCAGCAGCGCGCTTCCGTCTGATTGGTAGATGAACTTGGCGTCACACCAGTCTGTATGGTCATCTCCGCTGTCTCCATTGGCATCCACTGTAGCCAGCCGCACCTTCTTGGTTCCCTCCGGAATGGCCACCCGGATGGATACGATTCCCGTCTTTTCTTTGATCATCTCATAGTCATCCTGGCTGGTGTAAATCCTTACGTCATCCGCATAGACCTCATAGTGAACGCCTGCCAGATCCCGGCCCAGCTCGCTTCCTACGCTGGCCTGGTCAATACCAATGTCTGCGGTAAACTCCCTGACTCCGGAAGGAATCTCGTACTCAATGTAAGAGGGCGCATGCAGGGCAAGACCCTTTTCATAAACCCGATTCTCTCCGGTCTTTGCATCGTACAGCGTCAGAGAGCCTCCCGAAATATTTTGATCAATCCCCAGATCCCCCCAATAGGTGCTGCTGCCCACAGCCTGCAGATCGCTGGCATATACATAGTCCGCCACCTGGAACTGAATCGTGTAGGTCAGCGTGCGGAAGGAATTTTTCACCGTTACGGAAGCCTGCAGTGTATCTGGGTCGATCTGATGGATGCTCACAATTTCCGCTCCGTTTATGGTCTTTGCGTCAATCACGGGAACGGAAGCATCCTGTCCCACTTCCACCGTATAATTCAGTGTATCCTCATCAAAGCCGCGGATCGGCGTCCCATCCACGGTAATGGAGGAAAGCAGCGGCAGCTCCGGATTGACTGCCTTTGTCTTTGCCGTCTCATAAGCATCCTCTCCCGCCTCTAAAGCCTTTAAGCGGAAGCGGTATTCATGGGTTCCGCTGTGAAGCTGATACTGGCCATGAGGCCTTGCGCCCCAGGTATTGTCTCCTCCCAAACCGCTTTGGTGCTTTAAGATGCGAAGCACCACGTCATCGGTGGCCTCCAGTCCATACTGATAGGTATTGGAGTCTAAGTCCGTGATGGCCTCCGGGGTATAGTGCAATGCATTGACCTCAAGCAGGTTGTCAAAGTCAGGCGCAGATACCATAAGGCCGCTTCCCTCATCATCTGTCAGGGCAAGCCAGCGCACATCCGCATGATTTCCCGTCTCCTGAGGTCTGATATATTTAAAATACTGATCGGTTACGGTGGATTCATTCACCTGAACATTGGAACCAGCCTTTCTATCCCAATAGGTTTCCCCACTTCTTCCATACCAGGAGAGGTTTTCATACCCTTCTGATACCTGCATCCGCATGCCGATTTCCGGGATGTAAGCGTCATCCTGATTTAACTGGAGATCAAAGCTGACTTCCAATTCTCCATTTGCGTAGAAATAGTACTCCAGCCTCAGCGTACTGACCGGATCGGTCTGAATGTCCACATTGGCCGTCACCTTGGCATACCCTTCATATTCCGGCTCTTCCAGGACAATGCTCTTAAGTTCCGTATTTTTTGGCGCCACGCACCACTTGCGGTATGCCTCCTGGCGGGTGGACAAATCCCATACCCAGGTGGAAAATGCATCATTATCCGTAAATGGACGGTAAAAGCTGGGGACCAGAGGACTTGTCAGAAGTTCCTTGCCATTAGCCTTCATGCTGGTCAGGAAACCACCCTGGCCGCTTCCTGCCGTTCCCGCCTTTTTGCTGATGGTAATCTGGGTTTCCCCGGCAGTCAGCACGATGGCGTCCTCTTTCTCCACAGCCGTAACGTCTCCGCTTAATAC
This sequence comes from uncultured Lachnospiraceae bacterium, assembly GCA_902476645.1. Lineage (GTDB taxonomy): Bacteria > Bacillota > Clostridia > Lachnospirales > Lachnospiraceae > CABSEG01. The sequence goes on from CABSEG010000020.1 coordinate 34,121, forward strand.
TGCGCTTTTTGCCTCTTCCTTTCCAAGCCCCATCTGATACCAGGCTGCCACAAAGCCTTCCTGGTCAAAATCCTGAATCCATTTGGGTTCCCGGCCTTCCTTATAGGTCACCTCAAACTCCAGGAAATATTCGGTACCGGGCTCCATCTCTTCTCTGGCCTGTTCCAGAGGAATCTGAATCTGCGTACTTTCTCCCGGTTCTGCCTGGGCATCCTCGATTACGCCCTGTTGAAGCGTATGTTTCCCATCCGTTACCTTCCAGTGAATGTCAAATTCCGAAAGGTTTACATTCATAAAGTGGTTGCTCACCGTGATATTTCCCCTGGCAAGCTGTGTTTCAGAGGCATGAAACCAGATCTTCTGGTACTGATATTTCACTTCCGTTCCCTGGGGCTTGATGATTCGTTCTGCCGTGGCAATGCCGTTGGCGCAGAAGTTTCCCGCGCGCTCCTTAGGCGTTTTCTCCGGTCCCCAGGCGCCTCCGTAGGAGAGATATTTTTCTCCATCCTCTCCTGTCTGCCACAAAGCCTGGTCCACCAGATCCCAGATATAGAGCGCCTGCACCTTCTCATTGCTTTCCCATGCTGCCCGGTATTCATCCAGATTGCCGTTGGAATTTCCCATGGAGTGGGCATACTCGCATTCGATTCTGGGCTTATTTCCCCGGTAAGAGCCAAGGCTGTCCGCGCTGGTATACATACCGGAGGCCGTATCCGATACGTCCGCGCCGCAGTAGTGGGTCACTCTGGTGGGGTCAAAGGCCTTGGCATAATCCTGCATGGCTGAAAAGGCGCTTCCCCCGGAAGATTCATTTCCAAAGGAATACATCACCACAGAGGCATGATTTTTGTCCCGGTTCATCATGCTGTCCAGTCTGTCTAAGACGTTCACCGTGGCATTGGGATCACTCTGTGGAAGCAGATTCTGCTCTCCGTGAGTCTCCACGTTGGTCTCATCCATGACATAGATTCCATAATAGTCACAGAGATCATACCAATAAGGATCATTGGGATAATGACTGGTGCGCACCGTGTTCATGTTCATCTGCTTGAGCAGGCTTAAGTCCTTTTCCATGGTTTCTCTGGTTACGTATCTGCCTGTCTCAGGAGACGTATCATGGCGGTTGGCGCCCAGAAGCTTCACATAATAGCCGTTTGTGTACAGCAGATTCGTGTCGCTGTCAATATAAAACTCCCGGAATCCCACGGCATGGCTCACCGTTTCCACAATCTCCCCTTCCGGATTCTTAAGAGCCAAAACCACTTTATACAGGTTCGGATACTCCGCAGACCACAGCTTTGGCGAATCCACATGCTGGCTGGTGGTCAAAAGATAATCTCCCTTTATGTAGGAATAGTTTGTCTCATCATCCCCGCTCTTGTAATTGTCAGCCCCCGCAGCCGCCGAAACCGAGGTGCCTATGGGCTTTGCCTGGCTGCCCTGCGCCTCGTAGGCATACAGCTGCGTTTCCACTGTATAGCCGCTGGCATCTTCGCCCTCTTCGCTGGCCACATTGACCCGCACTTTCAGATTTGCATCCTCAAACTCCTCGTCCAGATCCGTCTCGATCTTAAAGTCCCGGATATGGATGTCCGGGGTGGAATATAAGGATACGTCCCGGAAGATTCCGCTTAAGCGGATAAAATCCTGAGCCTCAAAAAAGCTTCCGCCAGACCAGCGGTACACCCGCAGCGCAATCTCATTTTCCCCTTCCTGAAGATAATCGGTAATGTTAAATTCCGATGCCGTATAGCTGTCCTGATTATATCCAACCACCTGGCCGTTTACATACAGATAAAAACAGGACTCTACGCCGCCCAGACGGATGTAGACCTGCCTGCCGTCCCAGTTTTTTGGAAGCGTCACCGTCTTAACATAAGTTCCCACCGGATTGTAGCCATGGGGAGATTTTAACAGATCCCTCTGTCCGTTTCTCTTTAAAAATTCTGTGCTGCCTGAAAAGGCAGAGTCCGGCAGATTGTTCATGTATTTTGCCCGCCAGGGATAGTCCTCGTTTACATAGATGGGATAGTCCTGGGTATCTGCGTTCTCCTCTGTCCAGTCTGCGTTCTGCCAGCTTCGGGGCACCTGAATCGTTCCCCATCCTTCCGTGCTGAAGGATGGATCAGACGGGTCCGGAAGCGCTGGATCATCGGGACTCATGGTCAGTTTAAACTTCCAGTCATCTCCGTTTAAGGACAGATGATACTTCTCTCCTCCTGCGCTCTCCCGCTTTCCCAGCTCTGCTCCCTCCAGCGCTGCCTCAATGGAATCATAGGGAATATACGTGGTTTTTGCCTGTTCCTCATTGACTGAGACCACGTCCATATTTTTCCACTCCGTGCCGTCCCAGTACACGTCCCATTCGTCAAAGGTTACGGTGTCTTTCGCAAAGGCGCTCTGGGATGCCGCGCAAAATAAAAACGTCCCAAGCACCAGCCCCGCTATCGCTTTTTTCATCCTTTCTTTCCTCCTCTTCATTTGATGCACATCGCATTATTTTTATTATAGAAAAAGAAAATTTGGAAAACCAGTCTAATTTTTTAGAAAAATACACTAATTTTTGTAACTTTTCGCCAGAGAACTCTTTGTCTTTCAAAAGCGTGCAGCTAAATTTGTTATGAATTTTCCCTACCTCTATAGTAAAAAGGATGCGCAGGCACCATCGCCTGCACATCCTTTTTTCAGAAGCATCATCCTACTTCTTTACTTCCATGCGCACCGTCTTGCTGTATTTTCCGTACTTTGTCGCATCTCCCACCTTTTTATAGGCTCTCACGCGTACATAATACGTCTTCCTTCCCTTCAGCTTCGAAATCTGAACCGCATTTTTCTTCTGGCCAGCCTTCTTCACCTTTTCATTTTTAAATTTCCGGTTTGTGGAATAGCTAATTTCATATCCGGATGCCCCTTTCACCTTTTTCCAGGTGATTTTGATTTTTCCTTTCCCAACCGCTTTTGCAGATTTCAGCTTTCCTTTTGCCACCTTCGTCTTTTGCAGCAAAATTTCCTCTTTTGCCTTTTCAGCCTCGTCTCTGGCCCTTTCCGTGGCTTCTCTCTGAAGCCTCATCTCCTCTAAAAGCTCCTGAGCCTTCTTTCTCTCTTCTTCTGCCTGTTTTCTGGCTTCTTCGGCTGCTTTGGCCCTTTCCTCTGCCTGACGCATGGCCTCCTGGGCTTCCTGGGCTTTTTTCTCCGCTTCCTCAGCCTTATCTTCGGCCTCCTTTTTAGCTGCCTCAGCCTCTTCTTTTGCTTTTTCCGCTGCCTCTGCTTTTGCCTCGGCTGCTTCCCGGGCTGCCTGAGCGGCCTTTTTCTCTGTCTCTGCTCTTTCCCAGGCTGCAAGCGCCGCCTCTTCGGCTGTCCGGGCTGCTTTCTTGCTTTCTTCAGCCTCTTTTCTGGCCTCCTCGGCTACCTGTGCCTTTTCCTCCGCAATCTTCATAGCCTCCCTGGCCGTTTCACTGTCTGCTCCGGCCTGGGCTGCCAGCTTTTCTGCCTCAATACGGGCCGCATCGGCCTGCCTCTGAGCCTCCTCGGCCTTTTCCTGGGCGGTTTCAGCTGCATTTTTCATCTCCTCGGCCTGATTTCGCAGCTCTTGTGCTTCCTTTTTCGCCGCATCGGCTGCTTTCATAGCTTCCTCGGCCTGCTTTTTCACTTCCTCCACCTGTGCCAGAATCTCTTCTAACAGTTCCTCTGGGGGCAGTTCTGAGAGACTTCTTAAATTTTCCGCAGCTAAAGCCAGCTCTGCCGCCTTTTCTCTTAAATAGTCGTCCTCTGCGTCTGCATCCTCCAAAATAGCCGGAATTTGATCCATGACCTCCTGATATTTCTGGAAGGTAGCTCTTGTATACTCCGCAGCCTTTCTTGCCAAGGACTCTTCCAGCTGATACACTCTTCTAAGCTCACCTCTGGCACTGTCCTTGTAATAAAATTTCGCATCAGACCAGTTGGTATGCGTGTTATACCGCGCCTCCGGATTCTCCGGATTATTATTCCACTCCGTCACCAGGCGCACCTGTTTTGCCCCTTCGATATTTACGCTTACATGCTCGCACACGTCATCCCTCATTTTTACCGGGCTTGTATAGATCAGATCCTGATCCTTGTAAATCTTAAAGATGGCTTCTCCTCCCTGCTTGGAGGCATTTGCGTTGATTCCGATATAAGCGTCAAAATAAGAATAGCCCTGATCTTCCACATTGTAAATAATCTCAGAGTTGGTGTCTGTTCCAAGCCCCTTCTCAAAAGTCAGATCTCCTTTTTTCGAGTGCAGTACCTGCTTTCCTCCGTATGCCGCCTGGTCCTTTTGCACCTCACCATAATCCGCATGGGCAGAATCCCACTCTAAATCACTGGCATATACAAATTCCTTCTCCTGAGACTGGGTTCCATACAGAATCCACTCTGCCATTCCAATGTTAAAGTCGCCGCCAGCGTCCACATTCCGGATCGTCACCCGCACAAACCGGACATTTTTTTGCAGCTTTTGGAACGTCTCTGCCTTGTAATGCTGGCCGCCCACTGTGATGGAATCGATCACCTTATCCCAGGTCTCTCCATCTTTGGAGACTTCCAGATCATACGTATACCAGCTGCTGTCTTTTTCCCAATAAATCCTGCTTCCCAACAGATTCTGCGGTTCTGTAAACTCCAGTGTGACGGACTGCGGAAACTCCCTGGAGGCAGACAGCCATCCGGTTCCGATTCCCGTCACGCCGTCCCGAAGCTTATCCGTTCCTCTGCCTTCTACCTCTCCTCCGGTTGCCGTCAGGGAAGCAACCATCTCATCAGGAATGGTATCGCCGGGATCAATCTCTCCTCTCTCCGTATCCTCAAAAACCCGGAATTCATAGAAAGAGGCCCATCCATCGCTTACGCCCGTAATCTGGATTCTGACATATCTGCCCTCCGTCTGTACCATCTGAGTATCTATGCTTCCGTTCACTGTTTCGTTTTCAGAAAGATCCACAATATTCTCCCAGGTCTCTCCGTCTTTGGATACCTGAATCACATACTTGCACACCGCGCCTGCATTTTCCCAAAGAATCTGAAAACCGGACAGAGCATAGGCCTGCTCCAGATCGATCTGGTACCACTGAGGGAATTCGCCTCCGCTGGCACACCATCTGGTGCTGTCATCTTCATCTACTCCGTTTGCCGCCTCATTTCCCGTCTGCTGGGAGGATGCAGTGACCGGCTTTCTCTCTGCCAGATTGTCCAGCTGCTCTTCTTCCAGCTTCTCTGCTCCTCCGATCCATTCCGTATGTTCTCCCTCTGGTACGAAGGTATCGGTGCAGGCTTTCGACGTTACGCTTCCCGTTCCGTCTTCCAGTCCCTCTGCTGAAGCTGTAATTACAATGTCGCCCGCATTGCCGGAAGTCCTCACAAGGGCAGAGCCAACGCCGTTTTCCAGAATCTGATCCTCAATCTTAATTCTGGG
>CABSEG010000021.1 GCA_902476645.1 uncultured Lachnospiraceae bacterium
GAGCATCTGCCTTACAAGCAGAGGGTCATAGGTTCGAGCCCTATAGGCCCCATAGAACTGAATATGGCGGAATAGCTCAGTTGGCTAGAGCATACGGTTCATACCCGTAGTGTCGAGAGTTCAAATCTCCCTTCCGCTATTTGATAAGAGAGACTCTGTAAAGATGAATTTACAGAGTCTTTTATAATTGCAAAAAGAATTCGCCAGAAAACCTGTTTATTCGTGGAAAGGAGAGGCAAAATGAGAGTAGGAATGGGTTATGACGTGCACAGACTGACGCAGGATCGGGAACTGATTCTGGGAGGTGTGAAAATTCCTTTTGAAAAGGGACTCTTGGGACATTCTGACGCGGATGTGGTGGTTCACGCAGTAATGGACGCCCTTTTAGGTGCAGCGGCGCTGGGAGATATCGGAAAGCATTTTCCGGATTCGGATCCTAAGTACAAGGGGATTTCCAGCATTCGACTTTTAGAGCAGGTAGGGAGACTTTTGGAGGAACACAATTACATCATAGAAAATATCGATGCCACTATCATTGCACAGAGACCAAAACTCAGACCCTATATCGATGAGATGGAGCAGAACGTGGCAGCTGCTCTTGGACTCGAGAAGGAGCAGGTGAATATTAAGGCAACCACCGAAGAAGGACTGGGTTTTACCGGAAGCGGAGAAGGGATTTCCTCCCAGGCTATTTGTATGTTGATACCACTTCTGGATTTTAGGCCGGAGGATCGTGACAGATGCGGAGGTTGCTGTGGGCGCAGGTGAGCAAAAGATACAGATTGTAAAAGGGAATCCCTTGGCTCATGGGGAAACCAGGCATTTATATGAGGAAATTTTTTCGGAGGATACCCAGGCATTTGTAGAATATTATTATCAAAACTGTGCCAGGGAAAATACGATTTATACAGCGAAAGACCAGGGCCAAATCTGTGCCATGCTGCATTTAAATCCTTATCAGATGCAGCTTGGAGCTTGGCGGGGTGAGTGCTGCTATATTGTGGCGGTGGCCACAAAGGAAGAATATCGGCATCAGGGTCTGATGACCCGACTATTGCGCGCGTCCATGGAAGCGCTGTATCGGAGAAGGCACCCTTTTGTCTTCCTGATGCCTGCGGCAGAGGCGATTTACCACCCCTTTGACTTCCGGTTTCTTTATCGACAAAAACAGGCCATACTGGAAACCGGGGGAGTGGGAATCCTGAAGGACGGATTCTGGATCAGGAAAGCAGAGGAAGAAGATACGGAGACACTCTCTGCATTTGCGCAAAAAGTATTGACATCTTACCGGACAGTGGTTGTCCATACAAAATCCTACTTTTCCAGGCTGTTAAAAGAACAGGCAAGCCAGGGCGGAGAAGTGATGATGATCGGAAGGGGAGAAGCTGTCTGTGGTTACTTCTTTACTTCCCGTGAAGCCGGAGAGCAGGTCCGGGAAGCTATGATCGCGCCAGAATATGGAGAGTGGCTGTTTCGGGCCTTGGGAGCCTGGGCTAAAAAAGAAGCGATACAGGTTTTTTCCTGGCCGGATTGGGCAGTCATACCAGAACAGTTAAAAAGGCAAAAGGAAGTGCCCATGATCATGGGAAGGGTTATACATGCGGAAGCCCTGGTGTCTTGTCTGCGGGCCAAAGAGCCCGTTTCCATAGCCGTTCAGGTGCGGGATCACTGGCTTAGACAAAACAGCGGAATTTATCGGATGCATGTTTCTCCGACAGAAGGAAGACTTACAAGATTGGAGAGCGAGATAGAGCCGGAATGGGAGATAGATGCAGCAGACTTTACCAGATGGGCCTTTGGATGCGTTTCGCCAAAAGAGCTTGGAATTTCCAGAGAGACAGAGGAAAAACTGGGGAAGATCTGTACCCTTGCCCCTGTTCTGTTAAACGAAATTGTGTAAAGTATTGACAAACTTTTTATTATTGCATAGACTGAATGGGTACATGCAATCCCGGATGGGAAACGCGCATGGTCAATCCCTCAGGGGATAGAAAGGAAAAAGAATGAAAGTATATAATACCTTATCAAAGCGAAAAGAAGAATTTGTACCACTGGTGCCAGGCAAGGTCAGTATGTATGTGTGTGGCCCAACGGTTTATAATTTGATTCACATTGGAAATGCAAGACCCATGATCGTGTTCGATACGGTAAGACGCTACATGGAACATAAAGGATATGAAGTGAACTATGTTTCTAACTTTACCGATGTGGATGATAAGATTATTGCGAAGGCTCAGGAGGAAGGAGTCAGCGCGCAGGAGATTTCCCAGAGATATATTGCGGAGTGTAAAAAGGATATGGAGGGCATGAATGTAAAGCCTGCCACCACTCACCCGCTGGCCACCCAGGAAATCAGCGGAATGCTGGATATGATCTCCACGCTGATTGAGAAAGGGTACGCCTATGACGTAAACGGAACGGTATATTTCCGCACCAGAAAGTTTGACCAGTATGGGAAACTGTCCCATAAAAATCTGGATGATTTGCGTTCTGGGAACCGTTCCCTCCTGGTGACGGGAGAAGATCAGAAAGAAGATCCGCTGGACTTTGTGCTCTGGAAGCCGAAAAAAGAAGGAGAGCCGTCCTGGCCCTCCCCCTGGAGCGACGGAAGACCCGGATGGCATATTGAGTGTTCCGTGATGGCAAAGCGCTATCTGGGAGATGAGATCGATATCCATGCAGGCGGGGAAGATCTGGTATTCCCACACCATGAAAATGAGATTGCCCAGAGTGAGTGCTGCAATGGAGTACCTTTTGCAAAATATTGGCTGCACAATGCCTTTTTGAATATTGATAATAAGAAGATGTCCAAGTCTCTGGGCAATTTCTTTACCGTGCGGGAAATCTCGGAAAAATATGACCTTCAGGTGCTGCGTTTCTTTATGCTTAGTGCTCATTACAGAAGCCCTCTGAACTTTAGCGCGGACCTGATGGAAGCCTCCAAAAACGGACTGGAGCGTATTATCAATGCCGTATCTAACCTGAAATCTCAGGAGCAGGCCGCGGGCGAAGAGGAAATGTCCGGAGAGGAAACCGCGTCCCTGCCGGAAATTTGCGCTTATGAAGAAAAATTTGATGCGGCTATGGATGATGATTTCAATACGGCGGATGCCATCTCCGCAGTATTTGAACTGGTCCGCTTTGCGAACACTCATGTGAGTTCCGAAAACAGCAAGGCGTATATCAAAGCGGTGAGAAATCAGATTGTCAAGCTTTGTGACATTCTGGGGCTGATTGTGGAGCAGGAAGAGGAGATCCTGGCTGAGGATATAGAAAAGCTGATCGAAGAGCGACAGGCAGCCAGAAAGGAAAAGAATTTTGCAAGAGCCGATGAGATCCGTAACCAGCTGCTTGCAAAGGGCATTATACTGGAGGATACCAGAGAGGGCGTAAAATGGAAAAAAGCCTAGATACGTTTCTCTCCTATTTAGAGGAGCAGTTTGCCTTGGGAAAGGTAGATCTGCGGACCTACTCCCCTCTTACCCTGGCCTATATTGGGGATGCCGTTTTTGAACTTGTGATACGGACTTTAGTGGTGGAACAGGGCAACTGCCCGCCCAATAAGCTGCATAAAAGGTCAAGCGCCTTGGTGAAAGCCCAGGCTCAGGCCAGAATGGCAGAGCGTCTGCTGTCTGGATTTACTCAGGAAGAAGAGCAGATTTATAAAAGAGGACGCAATGCCAAATCTTATACAAAAGCGAAACATGCAACCGTAATAGACTATCGAAAAGCCACGGGCCTGGAAGCATTGATGGGATATCTGTATCTTCAGGGAAATCTGAAACGGGCCATTGATTTGATAAAACTGGGGCTGAGTGAGGAGCAAAAAGATGAGAGTTGAAGAACTGACCATAGAGGGAAGAAACGCCGTTTTAGAGGCGTTTCGTTCCGGAAAGCCAATTGATAAGCTGTTTGTGCTGGATGGGTGTCAAGACGGGCCTGTGCGCTCCATTATACGGGAGGCAAAAAAACAGGATGTGATTTTGAACTTTGTAACCAGAGAACGCCTGGATCAGCTGTCCCGGACCGGGAAGCACCAGGGAGTGATCGCCTATGGGGCGGCCTACGAATACGCCCAGGTGGAGGATATGTTAAAACTGGCCGAGCAGAAAGGAGAGCCGCCATTCTTATTTTTGCTGGATGGAATCGAAGACCCGCATAATCTGGGTGCAATTATTCGTACCGCCAATTTGGTGGGCGCCCACGGGGTTATTATTCCAAAGCGCAGGGCCGTTGGCCTGACGGCAACGGTTGCTAAGGCTTCTGCGGGGGCCATCCACTATACGCCTGTGGCAAAAGTAACCAATCTGGGAAAAACCATCGGGGAGCTGAAAGAAAAAGGACTTTGGTTTGTCTGTGCAGATATGGGTGGGGAGGTCATGTATAACCTGGATTTAAAAGGCCCCATCGGACTGGTTATTGGAAACGAGGGAGAGGGCGTGGGCAGGTTGGTAAAGGAGACCTGTGATTTTACAGCTTCCATTCCCATGAGAGGGGACATTGATTCTCTAAATGCTTCTGTGGCAGCCGGGGGGTTGGCTTATGAAATTCTAAGGCAGAGGATAAACGGAGGAAACTGCTAAAAAGGTGCGGATATTCAAAGTTTTTCAAAAAATTGAAAAAATTCATTGACAAGCATGTCGGTTTATGATAAAATTCCTAAATGTAGCGGTGATGAATCGCAGGCTGATGTGGCACAGGTGGTAGCGCACCTCATTGGTAGTGAGGAGGTCACGGGTCCGAGTCCCGTCATCAGCTTAACAAAACCCCAGTATTCACTGGGGTTTTTTATTTCTGCTTATGTAGTTTTTTTGGTTAAGAACCGACTGAACTTTAAAGTCACCAGTATGCTTCAACTAATGAATGCTCTTCCATGAGGTAATGGATAACTTTGAGTTTTAATTCTTCTGAGTATTTCAATTTTGGCATGAAAAAGTCCCTTTCATTAGACTTCTGTTTTGTCCAACAAAAGGGGTTCACTTCAAAGCAGGACGGCTATTTTTTATATCTTCATGACAAGGAAAGCAATCAAATTATGTTGTCAAGATATAGTTTTCCCCTGCGCATTTAGAGGCGCAGGGGCACAATTTTAAGCTTCATTTTTATTGCCTTTAACAAGAGACACAATAGCTAATACTGCGCAAATCAGGCACCAACCGCTCCAGATATAAAGATCTGCAAAGCTGCCAGCGAGTGAAAAACCAAATAATGCGCCTAATCCAAATAATACGATCAAGGCAATGTTGCCACCTTTGGAGCCTTTGCGCGTTGCGATAGATACAATGCCGCCTGCAAGAAGCATAATTGAAACTAGGGCACCCGCACTGCCACTCACTTCTCCATTAGCAGACAGCGTATTTGCAACGCCAGCTGCACATGATTGAAGCGAAACAAAGGCGAATAAGCAAATTGACAGTATTCCCGACACCAGCTTCCAAGTTTTCATCTCCCTCTTTCCTCCTTTTTTATTAATCAAAGGCTTTAAGCCTATGATTTTATGATTAGTAAATAATACTATTAGATAAAATTACGATTATGATTTTGGCAAGCTTTTATATAGACTACCAATTATTTGCCAAATAGTATTTTCATCTTTTGCGGATAATGAATAGCATTCTTTATCATTTCTATAGTTTCTGTGTCAGCCAGTATCCTGGCATCTATAACTGGGTCTGAAGCTAATTTTTCATCTAGTAAATCTGATGTTCCGAGCTTAAAATAATCCGCAATTATTTGGACGTTCCCCATTCCTGGAATTATTTTATCTGTACGCCAAGTATAGAAGAAGACTGTAGGCGGAAAGTCTAAGCCATTAACCATTTTTTATAATTATACAATACGTTTTTAATAAATTCAATAATAATACTAAAATATTAAATTGCTTATTGATAATCCTAAAAAGGAAACGCGCCAGAGGTAAAGTGAGAAGATTGGGAATAATTTTCCGAGTTTCGTCATCAGCTTGCTTAAAAATTAGTAAAGCTTTAAAGAGCTTTCCAAATAGCCGGTCTTCTGATATGAGTGAAGCGTATGGAAGCGAGATACGCATTCTTGTAAGAGTTGATTGATAAGTTATGTACGGGAAGCTGGTTACGGATGGTGCAGGAGTCTATATGGGAAGAACCGCTTTGGAAAAATATATAGGGATAAAAGGGAGAAGCCGGAGCGTTTCCGCTCCGGCAGGTTATGAAAAAGAAAATTTATGAAAAAGTTTTGGTGTCTCTCGACATTATTTAATATACAAGAAATATGTGAAGAAATTGTGTTTTCATCTTGAAGAAATTGTGAAGTCTTATCTTGAATGGAAACGATTTCCTTTTATATGTATAGTTGGATGCAGGTTTATCAAAAAGCATGGCACTATGCTCTGACCCCATTCAGATTAAAGAGAGAAAAGGAGAAGCCGGAGCGTTTCCGCTCCGGCAGGTTATGAAAAAGAAAGTATATGAAAAAGCTTGTTGTCCCTTGACACTATTTACTATACAGGAGAATTGTAACCAAACTGTGTGTTGATCTTGAAGAAATTGTGAAGTTTAAGAAAACAAAAAAAGACAAAAAAATTTTCCGCGAAAAAGGAGAAGCCGGGGCTTCTTGCCCCGGCAGGTTATGAAAAAGAAAGTATATGAAAAAGTTTGTTGTCCCTTGACACTATTTACTATACAGGAAAGTTGTAACTAAACTGTGTTTGGAATTTGAAAAAATTGTGAAGGATATGAAAATAAATTATATTGTTGTGCGGAAAAGTAATTGCGGCTATAATGGAAAAAAGAACCGTTATATACCGGAAAGGAGAGAGGTTACATGAAGGACAATGCATATATCACATTTACCATAGGAAAGCAGAAAAACATAGCGCTGATTGCCCACGACGGTAAGAAGCATGAGCTGATTACATGGTGTGAACAGAACAAGGAGATTTTGAAAAATCACTTTCTGTGTGGAACGGGAACCACAGCCAGAATGATCACAGACAAAACCGGACTTCCGGTAAAGGGGTATAACAGCGGCCCTCTCGGTGGGGATCAGCAAATCGGAGCTAAGGTGGTGGAAGGAAAGGTGGATTTTATTATTTTCTTTTCAGATCCCTTAGAGGCACAGCCTCATGACCCGGATGTAAAGGCGTTGCTCCGGATTGCCCAAGTCTATGACATCCCCATAGCCAACAATAAAGCTACAGCGGATTTTATGATCTGTTCTCCTCTGATGAGCCGGGAATACGATCATCAGGTGATTAATTTTAAGAGGAATATCAAAGAGCGGGCAGAAACATTGTAAAATGTTCTGTATCGACAAGGCTGTATAAGGCTCCTTTCCCGATCTGTTTGAATACAGTGTATCAGGGAGAAATTCCCTTCTGGATGACGGAATTCAGAATGAAGATAGAAAGGGTTAGGAGCGTATATGGAAGTTATAAAACAATACCTGACTAAAAATGACTGCTATAACAGCGGCCGTACTATTCAGATTACCCATATGCAGTTGCATTCCATCGGAACACCCCAGCCCAGGGCAGAATCTTTGATGTCGTACTGGAATCAGCCGGGGATTGAACAGATGGTGCATGCTCTGGTGCAGTTTGAGCCGAAAGAGGCAGTGTATGAGATTATGGAGCCAAACAAGAGAAGCTGGGCAGATGCTGGCTTTGGAAACAACCATGCCTACACTGTGGAAATGATGGAGCCTGATACCATCCGCTACACGTCTGGAGCGTCCTATACGGACTTAAATCCGGCGAAGACAAAGGCACATGTGCTGGGAACCTATCAGGTGGCAGTGAAGTATTTTGCAAAAAAATGTAAGGAGTTTGGACTGGATCCCATGGCCCGAAAAGACGGAGTTCCAGTGGTTTTTTCCCACAATGAAGGGAGGATTTTGGGAGTGTCTTCGGCGCATGCGGATCCGGAGCATCTCTGGAAGGCCTATGGGCTGACCATGGATCAGTTTCGGCGGGATGTGAAGGCAGCTATGGGAGGCGGGAGAAAGAAAAATCAAGATGGCACGTATACGGTTGTGGCAGGCGATACGCTGTACAGCATTGCCCAAGAATTTGGCTGTACGCTGGCAAGATTGAAAAAATGGAACCATCTGGACTCCAATGCTATCTTGCCGGGTCAGAAACTGAAATTTTACTACTGGATTGGCGAGGTAATCAAAAAGAAGGCTCCTCTAAAGACAGGGGCGGGAAAGCAGAAGAAAACCGTGAAAAAGCTTTCTGCGGGAACCAGGCTGGAAGTGACAGGTGGGAAAAAATCCGCTGCCGGGAAAAAATGGTATCGGGTGCGTTATGAAGGCAAAGCGCGGTATATTTATAGCAAGTGGGTGAAAAAGATATAGGATAAACAAAAATGCCCGGAATCGACTTCTGATTCCGGGCAGCAAATCCTGGTTATTGAGAGGATTCCTTATCAACAGGAACACTTGGGGGAGTAAAACGATATACATCTTCATAGGACTCAAGCTGACTGCGTTCCGTTGGGGCAAAGGGAATGAGTCCCGTGCAGTCCCAGGCAGAACAGGAATTTCCAAGATAGTCGTAGGAATCCGACAAATCTTCCTGATTCGATTCTTTTTCCTTTTTCATGGCTGCTCCTTTCCCGTGTTTTTGGTAGTATGTCCTGATTTTTTATGTTATACTCTTAGAAGGACGCGTAAGTCAAAGGCATTTTACCCAGGATATGGGAAAAAGGCAGTGGAGATTTACCTGAAAAAAGGAGTTGAGTGCCGTGAATTATCGATTTTTAATACAATATGACGGAACCCGCTACGATGGGTGGCAGCGTCAGAGAACAACAGACAATACCATTCAGGGTAAGTTAGAACAGGTGCTTGGCAGAATGGCGGAGACTCCGGTGGAGGTCAAAGGGGCCAGCAGGACGGATGCTGGCGTTCACGCAAGGGGTCAGGTGGCCAATGCGCATCTGCCGGAAGGATGGACTGCCGAGGAGATTTTGGATTATGTAAATCAGTATCTGCCTGAGGATATTGGAGTTTCTGAGGTAAAAGAGGTTTCGGAGCGATTTCACAGCAGGCTTCATGCGGGGGCTAAGACCTATCTGTACCGGGTATCCATAGACACGACGAAAAATGTTTTTGAGAGAAAGTACATTTACCCCCTGAATCAGGCTCTGGATGTGGAGGCGATGAAGCGGGCGGCTGAGTGGCTGGTGGGGGAACATGATTTTCAGAGCTTTTGTGCAAAGAAAATGAAAAAGTCTTCCGTGCGAAGATTGGACGAGATCTCTTTTCGGCAAAGGAAAGGGGAACTGCAGATAACGTTCACAGGCAGCGGATTTCTCTATAACATGGTTCGTATTTTGGCGGGTACCCTGATTGAAGTGGGACTTCATAAGAGAGATGCGGATTCCATGGGGGAATTGCTGGCAAAAAGAGAGCGGGCTTATGCGGGCTTCACCGCCCCGGCCCGGGGACTGACCCTGATGGAGATTCGCTATTGACAGAAAGGGAAGACAAAGATCAGGTGCCGATATCGGAACAAATCCGGTATCGGCACCTTTTTAATATCCCAGTGATTCTCCCACTAGGATGACACAGATACGTCCAGGAGTTCTGGAAAAACGTGTAATCACGGTTTGCGCACAGATGCAGTCCTGGGACAGGCAATTGGAACAGACCCCGGTATGACAGCAGGGAGTATCCAATTCCAGACGCTGGGCATTTGGCGGAGCGGCCGCAACATGTACTCTGGATATCGCTTCCGGTACGTTGGCCGCAACTTTATTCATTCCCACAATGAGGAATACGCGCCTGGGACCAAAACAGAGGGCAGCCACCCGGTTGCCGTTTCCGTCGATGTTTACCAGCTGTCCGTCCAAAGTGATGGCATTGGCGCTCATGAAGTAGGAGTCTGCGAAAAACGCCTCTCTGGTGAGACGCTGGCGTTCTTCAAGAGTCTTAGCGCTGTCCCGGTCTACAAGTGCGAGGCCAGACCGTCTCAGAGCAGTGAGGATACCACACTCTTCCAGGGTTACAGAACCGCCCCAGGATACGCTGGAGGAGTCCTCCAACAGCGACAGGGCTTTTTCGCAGGCAGATGCCCGATCGGGGCAGTAATAACCTTTCATGCCCCTCTTTTCCAGATGCCGAATGATAGCAGCCGCCTGCGCTTCATAGTGTTTTTGCATTGGTTTCATACATGTCACCTCCATATGGTGTAGATTTTTTAAAGGAAGCCGTGATTCAAAGGTTTTTAACCCTTTTCCTTCCAAAATATTATAGCATGAATCAAAACATGTGTGGGAAATAGCTGAAAAGTAATATACAACTTTAAACATTTCAAGTCATAGAACAGGAAAAAATCACGGGGCAGAAAAAAATCAGGAAGTAAAATGGAAATTTCTGGATAAATTAAGGTAATATGCACAAAAAGTATAATTGTTTGATCTGATAAGTTGTATATAAGTTGGACGTAAACTTGTACAGAAAAGATGGAATTTGTAACAAAATCAGGCGTCATATATTGTCAATTGGTCATATTGAACAAAGTAAAGTTGTATAGTATACTGAAAAAGCAACTAAAAAATACTGCGAGAATACAAGGGAGGATGACAATAGATGAAAAATGCGGTATTTAAGAAGTTACTGGCAGTGATGACGGCGGCGGCAGTGGCGGTAACGCCCATGTCAGGAACTGTGCTGGCCAGCGGAAAGACACAGACGCAGGAACAAGTGCAAAAGGAGAGAAGGGCAGAGATCCTTGGGACAGCGCTCAGTTCTTATGACTTTGAAGACTTTACCGCCAGCGGAAATGTCCTGACAGATGGAGAGCGAGAAGTAAAGCTGGTGACTACAGGTTCAGGAACGGCCCCGAGCTTGGTTCAGGATGCCACCAGAGGACAGGTTTTGCAGCTTAATCAGGCCGCCTATGCAGACAGCGGCTACGCCCTACTTCCGGAGAACCCATTCGAGGGAGTCTCCACAGGGGATGGCTTGACTCTGAACTTTTGGACGCTGACAACGGGAAATACCACGAATTATGGAGACAAGTGCCTGATTGATTTTGAAGTGGCTCCTGCCTCTGAGGGAAAAAGAGCCGGCACTTTTGCAGTCAATCAGCAGATGATCTATTGGAATACCACAGATCAGAATAGTAAATATATTGATTTTAATATGGGCTCTCTTGGCCTTTCCACAAGAGACGTGTGGAAAATGGTGACCATTGTCATTACGAAGGAAGGCCTGAAAGCCTACTGCGATGGCATGGAGGTTTCTGTGCCTATCAATGGGAGCAACAATGGAGAACTGGATTACGGGCAGATGATCAGCGATCTGGCGGGAGGACTGCTGGGAGAAGGAGAAAAATCCAATGTGCGTCTCGGAGCCAGTCTGGCCACCTATTGGAATTGCGCAGGAGCACGGATGGACGACGTATCTTTCTACGGAAAAGCGCTGACAGAAGATGAGATCGCGGATCTGTACGATGAGACCAAAGTGAAGGTAGGTCTGGAGTCTATTACTATTTCTGGAGAAACACAGGTGGATGAAGGCAAGACGATTCAGCTTTCTGCCGCTTTCACACCTGAGAACACCACGGAGAAGCGTCTGACCTGGACATCCAGCGATGAAAATGTGGTGACTGTGGACAAAAACGGTGTTGTGACCGGAGTAGGCGGAGGCACTGCTAAAGTAAAGGCAGAGGCAGACGGCGTGGTTTCCAATGAACTGACTATTACGGTTATTCCCACGGTGAAGAGTCTGGAGGAGGGGTATTACCTGACAGTATATTCCACCACCAAGAATTTTTATGCTGCCGCTGCCAATGTGGAGCAGGAAACCCAGAGCGTATATATGGCGGTCAGCAAAGATGGAAAGAACTTTGAAGTACTTAATAATGGAGGCGGTGTGATCTTTTCTAAGAACACAGCAGGTACCCTGAAGATAACAAGTCCTAAGGTAGCCAAGGCGGATGGAAAATTCGTGGTGGTGGCTCCGGATGTAGATGCGTCTAGAGGCATCCATGTGTTTACCTCTGAAAACGGAGTACAGTATTATGACGACACCCTGGTGGGCGAGGAAGAGCTTTCTTCTATGGGAGTTGATGTAAGCAACTATCTGTCTCTGGACAAGAAGAGCTTTCCTTTGCAGTTAGATGGAAAAAATATTCTGGAGGCAGATGAAACGATCACTTTAGGAAACGCGCTGGAGCTTACGGAAGAAGAGTATCGTTACATCGTAAATAAACTGGGAACCGTTAAAAACAATGGATTAGAAAAGCTGGCAGACCTGAATCTGAATGCAGGGGAGAGCCTGTCAGAGGAGCAGCTGGAGGAAATGTATCCCAGTGTAAATGCCACATATACGGACGGCTCCACCCAGAACTTTAATATTGACTGGAGCCAGGCTTTAGACGGTGTGGATTTATCAAAGGCCGGAACCTATACACTGACCGGTCAGGTGGAGCAGACAAAATATTTAAATAAGCTGAAGGAATTAAATGGCAGTACTCTGCCGGAGGATGACCCGGAAAATGTAAATCCAGAGGAACCGGACAACTATAACGAGGAGACAGGCAAGACCTATTACGATGAGACTAAATTTGTAGAAGGTATGGCAGATCCCTGCATCTACTGGGATGAGCAGACCGGCTATTACTACATGACCGGCTCCTACTTCCCACAGGATGGAGATGAGATCGACGAAAACGACCGTCCGGAACAGTACGACCGGATTGTGCTTCGCAGGGCCAGAACATTAGAAGGATTACAGAGCAGAAAAAATCAGGTGACCATCTGGAAAGTAGGCAATCAGGGCTACTATGACGGAGACCGCTATGTGGACAGAGGCTATCGCTATATCTGGGCGCCGGAGATCCACAGAGTAGGGGATGATTGGGTGATCTACTTTACCGAGAGTCACAGCAGCAATGCTTTTGATATTTATTCCCATGCGCTGGTACTGCCGGGAGATCAGGATCCCTACGAAACAGCGTTGAAGGCCTCTGATCAGGTATCGGAGTGGAAGGATTATAAGGTAAATCAGACCGTAAACGACAGTTTTAACTCGCTGAATACCTCCTTCTGTCTGGATATGACCTATTTTAAGGACGAAGTAAACGGTCAGTCTTATGTGATTTGGGCCGGCAAGCCCACTGCCGCCTACCAGGGAGGGAATACAGACTTATTTATGGCCAGGGTAAGTGAAGAGGAACCTTGGTTAGTAACTTCAGAAGCTATCCGCCTGACCTGCGCGGAGTATGGATGGGAGAGAATCCGTTACTGTGTAAATGAAGGAGCCACGGTGCTTCAGAAGGACGGAAACATCTTCATGTGCTATTCTGTATCCGGAACAGGTTCGGAATACGCCATCGGTATGATGAGCGCCAAGGCTGGGGAAGACCTGTTGGATATCAACAATTGGACCAAGAGCCCCTATCCGCTGCTGACCTCCAGGGATGTGGACGGAGAAGAGGGGCCGGGACATAACTCCTTTACTGTGGACCAGGACGGAAACGCCATCTTTGTATACCACGCAAGACCCACCTCTCACAACTATCAGAAGTGCGGATGTGACGCCGATGGAAACAACAGTACCTGGAACAGTGAGCCGTTAAACGATCCCTGCCGCCACGCAAGACTGAAAAGGGTACATTGGGCAGCCGATGGAACACCGATTTTGAAAATGACTTACGAAGATGAACTTCTGGACGAATACAGCACCGTTTCTGTGAAGGTAAACGTTAAGGGACAGACAACACCGGAGACACCGGAAACTCCAGAGGAAAAGCCGGGAACAACTCCGGATCCCGCGCCTTCCGTACAGGATCGGGTATCCCTGAATAAGAGCGCTTTGTCTATGAAAGTGGGAGCAACGGCTACTTTGAAGGCTACCGCTACGGGAAAGGTGACCTACCAGTCCTCTAACAAGAAGGTTGTAAAGGTTTCCGCATCCGGAAAGATTACCGCGGTAAAGAGTGGAAAGGCTACGATTACGGCAACTTGCGGCACGGCAAAAGCCACCTGCAATGTAACCGTAAAGAAGGATAAGATTCAAGTGAAGCAGGTGAGATCTGCCAAGAAAAAGGTGAAAGCATCTGCAAAGACGATTATAGCCCGAAAAGGCAAGAAGGTAACCATTCAAGTCAAAAAGACGAATACGGTAAAACCGCTGAAGGTTCGGATTTCCAACAAAAAGGCGATCAAGGCATCTGTAAAGAAATCTACGGTCACCTTAAAGATCAGGAAAGCAGTTCCGAAAAAGGTGAAAGTAACCATTAGCTGTGGAACGAAAAAGATTGTAAGATATGTGAAAATCAAATAGGAGGGATAGCGGGGATGCACTGTGAACTTTAAGACAGCGCATCCCCAGCGCTTTTTCGGAGAAAGGAAAAGAGAAAGGGCAGGTGGAAAGGATGGAGAAAAAAGCAAAGTATCAGGAGATTATCCATTGGATGAAAGAACAGGTGGCAGATGGGGAATACAAAGCCGGGGATAAAATTCCATCAGAACACGAATTGTCCCGACATTTTGGAGTCAGCCGTCAGACTGCCCGCCATGCGGTAGCCCTTTTGGAAGAAGAGGGAATGGTGAGAAGAAGCAGGGGAAGCGGCACCTATCTTTCAGAGGACTATCTGCCAAGACAGGAAAAAAAGGTCATGCGCATCCAGCTGATCCTTACCTATATTGACGAATACATTTTTCCAGCTATGATAAAAGGAGTGGAGGAAGCGGTATACCGGCATGGCTATACGCTACAAACGTCCGTGACCAACAACCGGATTGAGAAAGAGGAGAGCCTGATCCGCGATATGATACGGGAGCGAAACATCGACGCTGTGATTGTAGAACCCTCCAAAAGCGGGATTCCCAATCCGAACATTCCACTGTACCGTAAACTGTGGATGGAAAACAAAATTCCCATTGTGTTTGTAAATTCCTGGTATCCCGGTGTGGAGGCGCCCCATGTATGTCTGGATGATAAGATGGCGGGAGAGTTAGTTACCAAACATTTGCTCCAGTGCGGACATACCAGAATCGGGGCTATTTTTAAACTGGATGACGGGCAGGGGCATCGCCGCTATGAGGGATACGTAAAGGCGATTTTGGATGCGGGACTGAGTATGAACAGCAGGCAAGTGGTGTGGTATGATACTGAGGACGCCAAATATATGGAGCAGGAGGCAGCCCGCTACCTGAGAGGAATCCGGGGGTGTACGGCATGCGTCTGCTACAACGACCAGATTGCCCTAAAGCTGATGCACATTTGCAGGGCCAATGGAATCCGCATTCCGGAAGATTTGTCTATTGTGGGAGTGGATAATTCCAGGCTTTCGGCTCAGGCAGGAGCCTCCATTACTTCCGCAGAGAATCAGGTGGGCCTGCTTGGAGAGGCCGCAGGGGAGATGGCGGTAGATATGATTGAGCACGCTGACAGGCCTAAAAGCATAGAGCTGCCGCCCAGGCTGGTGATCCGAAAGTCGGTAAAAACCGTTTATCAGCCATAAAAGCCTCAAATGCCATTGAAAATTTCTGCGTCACCCGCTATAATAAACATCATGCAGTCGGCTGGAAAAAGCCCGAAAGGGGCAGCCGGCAGGGCGAAGGATCGTTACAAATAGTTTAAAAAGAAAGAGGAACCGATCATGAAAAAGATTCTTGATTATATCACAGATGAGATGGAGCAGGCGTTTACGCAGGCTGGATACGACCCGTCTTATGGGAAGGTGACGTTGTCAAATCGTCCGGATCTGTGTGAATATCAGTGCAATGGCGCTATGGCGGCGGCTAAAACCTATAAGAAAGCACCCTTTATGATAGCAGACGATGTGGTGGCAAAACTTCAGGGAAACGGCGTATTCGAGGAAGTGACCATGGTAAAGCCAGGTTTTATCAACCTGAAGCTTGATAAGGAATACCTGGCATCCTATCTTGGACGCATGCAGCAGGATTCTGATCTATCCATTGAGAAGACGGCGCATCCAAAGAAAGTGATCATCGATTATGGAGGCCCCAACGTGGCCAAGCCCCTGCATGTGGGACATCTTCGCTCCGCCATCATTGGGGAGAGTATTAAGCGCATGGGAAGGCTAATGGGCGATGAGATGATCGGTGACGTGCATCTGGGAGACTGGGGACTGCAGATGGGGCTGATTATCACGGAACTGAAAAAAAGAAAGCCGGATTTGGTTTATTTTGATGAGAGCTATACGGGAGCGTACCCTGAGGAGGCTCCGTTTACCATCAGCGAGCTGGAAGAGATTTATCCGGCGGCCAGTGCTTATTCTAAAGATCATCCCGAGTACAAAGAAGAGGCTATGCAGGCCACGTATCAACTGCAGCATGGGCACCGGGGCTACCAGGGCATTTTAAAGCATATCTTAAATGTTTCGGTTACGGATCTGAAAAAGAATTATGAGAAGCTGCAAGTGACCTTTGATTTGTGGAAGGGAGAGTCTGACGCCCAGCCCTATATTCCGGACATGGTTCAGTACATGAAGGATGAGGGCTATGCCCATCTAGATGACGGGGCCTTAGTGGTAGACGTGAAGGAAGAAGGGGATACCAAGGAGATTCCTCCCTGTATGATTTTAAAATCCGACGGAGCATCCCTGTATAATACCACGGATTTAGCCACCATCGTAGAGCGAATGAAGCTGTTTCACCCGGATGAAATCATATATGTGGTGGATAAGCGACAGGAGCTGTATTTTACACAGGTATTTCGGTGTGCCAGAAAGACGAAACTGGTGGAAGAGGATACCAAACTGAAGTTTTTAGGCTTTGGAACCATGAATGGCAAGGACGGAAAGCCCTTTAAGACCAGGGAGGGGGGCGTCATGCGCCTGGAGAGCCTGATCAACGGAATCAACCGGGAAATGTATCAAAAGATTGTGGACAACCACGAGATTGATCCGGAGATTGCCAAAAAAACGGCGGAGATTGTGGGCTTATCGGCGATTAAGTATGGGGATCTGTCTAATCAGGCCTCTAAGGATTATGTTTTTGACATTGACCGGTTTACCTCCTTCGAAGGCAATACAGGGCCATACATTTTATATACGATTGTCCGGATTAAATCCATTTTGGCAAAATACAGGGAGCTGGGAAAGGACCCGGCAGACTGCCGTATCACTTCCCCGGAGAGTGAAAGTGAGAAGGCGTTGATGCTGATTTTGGCCGCTTATAATGAGGTAATGGAAAACGCCTACGCGGAACTGGCGCCCCATAAGATTTGTTCTTTTATTTATGAGGCGGCCAATGCGTTTAATAAGTTTTATCATGAGACAAAAATCATTACTGAGGAAGATGAGGGACGCAGGGCAGGCTGGATCGCGCTGTTGACGCTGACCAGAGATATTCTGGAGCAAAGCATTTATGTGCTTGGGTTTGCGGCTCCGGAGAGGATGTAGGACAAGGAAACAAAAAGAAATCAAAAAGCGCAGGTTTTCGAAAATCTGTGCTTTTTTTCTTGACTCATATCCGATTTCGGACTATAATACCAATTGCAAGTATGAATTCGGATATAGGAGGATACCAGGATGAAAAATGCACAGGGAGAAGAGATGAGGGAATTTAGCTGTATGTATAAGGAATTGGATGATCTTTATCACAGCATTGCAAAGAAGATAGGAATCTCAGACAGCGCTTTTGAAGTACTCTATGCGATCTGTGTGCTTGGAGACGGGTGTTCCCAGACGGATATCTGCGAGCAGGCCTTTGTGATCAAACAGACCCTTAATTCCGCTATCCGTAAGCTGGAGCGGGAACAGAAGCTGATTTATAAAACCAAAGGGAAGGGCAGAACCCTCCACATTCATTTGACGGAGCAGGGACGCAGGTTTGTGGAACAGAGGATTTACCCGGTGCTTCAAATGGAAAACAATGCCTTCCGGCATATGGATAAGGCGGAAAGCCAGGAACTTTTAAGGCTTACCAGAAAGTATCTGGCCGGCATGCGCAAAGAGGCAAGAGGATTTTTAGAACCGGAGGATGGTGTATGAGGACGATACTAAGATTTCTAAGGCCATATAAAGGGTTGTTCGCTCTGACCTTATTTTTTATCATAGCGGATGTGATCGGCGCACTGATCATTCCGACTCTGACGGCCCAGATGATCAATATAGGAGTGGAGACCCGGAATCTGGACTATATTCTGCAAAAAGGCCTGGTGATGATGACAGTTACCGCTTTGGCAGGCTTAAGCGCTCTGGCCGGCAGCTATCTGTGCGCAAAGTTATCCGCTCAGATGGGAAAGGATATGAGAAATGCACTGTACCAGAAATCCCTATCCTTTTCGGTCCATGATTTTGAACAGTTTGGAACAGGTTCCATGATTACCAGAACCCTAAACGATGTCTCTGTGATTCAGCAGGCTCTGGTCTGGTGTATTCAGATGGTACTGCCGGTTCCCGCTTTAGCGGCAGTGGGAATCATGATGGCATATTCCATTGACGTCTCTATGGGGGGGATGCTGTTTGGCGCCGTGATCTTTGTGATGGCTCTGGCACTCTTCATAAGTAGGAAGGCCTCCGTGATCTTTGAACAAATGCAGCACTTTATGGATCGGATGAATGGAGTTTTGAGGGAAAATATCACAGGAGTCCGGGTAATCCGGGCATTTCGCAAGGAAAACCATGAAAAGAAACGCATGAGAAGGTCCTTTGCCGATTATGCCCAGGCCGCAATCAAGACCAATTATTTGTTTGCCACATTGGACAGTCTTTCTTTTTTGGCCATCAGCATCCTGATTGTGGCTATTTTATGGATCGGCGGCAATCGGATTGGGGTTGGAAGTATGCGGATCGGGGACATTACCGCTCTGACGGAGTACACCATCTTGATTTTGTTTTATCTGATGATGGCTCAGATGGTGATGATTCTGCTGCCAAGAGCCAGAATATGCCTGGGACGTATCGAGCAGGTGCTTGGATGGAGCCCGGAGATCCAGGATACGGGTACGCAGACGGCGACAGTCGGTCCTGAGGACAGGGAGGTGATCCGGTTTCAGAATGTATCTTTCCGGTTTGCAGACGCAAGTGAGGACACCCTTGGGAAACTGAGTTTTCGCTGTCTGCGGGGACAGACGACTGCTATTATCGGGGGAACCGGAAGCGGCAAATCCACGGTAGCGAAGCTTTTGATGCGGTTTCACGATGTGACCTCAGGGGAGATCTTGTTAAATGGAACGGATATCCGTACCATAAGTCAACAAAAACTGAGGGAGCATATTTCCTATGTGCCTCAGAGGGCCTGGCTGTTTTCCGGAACCGTAGCGGACAATCTGCGATTCGGGAACCGAGAGGCTACAGAGGAGGAGATGTACCATGCTCTGGAGGTGGCCCAGGCAGAGTTTGTACGTACGCTGCCCCAGGGACTGGATGAGCGCGTGGCCCAGGGTGGAACCAATTTTTCCGGAGGACAAAAGCAGCGCCTTTCCATCGCCAGAGCCTTGATGAAGAAAGCGGATCTCTACATTTTTGACGATAGTTTTTCCGCCCTGGATGTGAAGACAGACAGCCAGCTTCGCAAGGCTTTAGCACAGGAGATGAAAGACCGTGCTGTTTTGATTATTGCGCAGAGAATCAACACGATTCTGCATGCGGATCAGATTCTGGTACTGCATGACGGGCGGATAGTGGGAATTGGCAGACACGAAGAACTGATGAGGAGTTGTCAGGTTTATCAAGAGATTGCCAGATCACAGATGAAGGGAGGGGAAGCAGATGCCTGAACATCAAAAGGAGAAGGAATGGGAGATGGAAAACGAAGTGCCACGGCACGCCATACAGACCTTAAGAAGACTTTGGAAATCCGCCCGGGAACTTCACGGACGTTTTTATCTGGTGCTGGTCTCGGTGGTATTTTATACCCTGCTTTCCATTCTTGCCCCCCTATACAGTGCGCATATTGTGGATCTGATCTGGCAGGGAGTGGTGGAAGCCATGTCCGGTGGCGGGACATTTCATATAGACTGGGGCCATGGGGGACTGGAGATTTTGATCCTTCTGCTGCTGTATGTGGCAACGTGGATATTTTATACAGTGCAGAGTATGCTAATGGCCGGGTTTGCGGAAAAGCTGAATCTGAATCTGAGGACGCGGATGGCATGTAAGTTAAACCGTCTGCCTCTGTCCTACTTTGACGGACATCAGCCGGGTGAGATCTTAAGCCGGGCTACCAATGATTTGGATAAGATGTCGGAGGCTTTGCAGACGGGGCTTTTGAAGCTGTTTACCTCAGTTGGCCTGGTGGTGGGCTCTGTCGCTATGATGCTGCGCTTTCATGTGGGACTGACGCTGGTGTTTTTAGTGTTCACAGCCCTGTCTATGGTTCTGACGAAGGTTTTCTCCGATAAAACCCTGCAGTCTGCGGCAAAGAGGCAAAGGTATATGAGCAATCTTACAAGCTGTGTGGAGGAAGCTTACAGTGGAAGAGGGATCATTCAATCCTTTAACTGGCAGGATGAAAGCGCCAGGCAGATGAAAGAGGCAGCCGAGCGGCTTGCGGAAGCCTCTTGCAAGGCGGACTTTATCATCAATGCCATCAACCCGGCAATCCGGTTTGTCAACAGAACCGGACAGGTGCTGATAGCCGTATTTGCCGGTAAGCTGCTGATGGAAGGGGTACTGAGCGTGGGAACCATCCAGGCTTTTTTTCAGTATGTCTACCAGGCGGCAGAGCCGCTGACAGAGGTATCCTATATGATCAACTCCATGCAGTCCGCTTTGGCCAGTGTGGAGCATATCTATAAGATGTTAGATGAGCAAGAGATCTCTGCGGAGCCGGAAAATCCCGTCAAGACCGGGAAGGTAAGGGGAAGTGTGCAGTTTCAGAATGTCCGATTCGGATATAACCCCGGAAAACCTCTGATGAAGCAGATCAGCTTTGAGGCAAAGCCCGGACAAAAGATTGCCATTGTGGGAAACACGGGAGCAGGCAAGACCACGCTGATCAACTTGCTGATGCGGTTTTATGAAGTGGAGGAAGGGAGCATCCTGCTGGATGGAATAAATATCAAAACCATGTCCAGGGCAGAGCTGAGAAAAAATTTCGGCATGGTGCTACAGGATACCTGGTTGTTTGAGGGAACCATTGCAGAAAATATTGCCTACAGCAAACCAGAGGCTACCCGACAGGAGATCATTGCCGCGGCAAAGGCAGCCAGAGCAGATTTTTTTATCCGCACAATGCCAAAAGGATATGACACAATTTTAAAAAATGAGGCTGAGAATATTTCCGTGGGGCAAAGGCAGCTTCTGACGATTGCCAGAGTGATGCTGTGCAATCCCCCCCTTTTGATTTTAGATGAGGCCACCTCCAGCGTAGATACCAGGACGGAGATGGAGATTGGGAGGGCCATGCACGCATTGATGAAAGGGCGCACAAGCTTTGTTATTGCTCATCGTCTCTCTACCATCACAGATGCGGATCTGATTCTTGTGATGAAGCAGGGGGATATCATGGAACAGGGAAGCCACGAGGAACTGCTGAAGAAAGGCGGCGCTTACGCAAGTTTGTACCACAGTCAGTTTACTTAGGATCTATCTGGCGATTTTCGTAGGATTGCGCTGGGTTATGAAAGAGCTTCGGGTAAATTTTAGCGCAAATGGGGAATAAAATGCCGATTCCGCTCATATATATGAGGTAGGGTAAAGGGTTGGATGCTTCACAGAAATGGGGGGTGTCATGACGTGAAAACCGAATAGAACAAAGCGGACAAGCAAGGAGAGGAATCGGGATGGGGCACCAGAGAGCGCTTAGAAAAATGGGGATTTGTATTGTTTTGGCAGTTGTGTTGCTGACGGGCATTTTTTTTCGGAGTATGGGACAGGATGAGGCCAACGTACTGACCAGGGGGAGGGTGAAAATACGTCTGGAAAATACCGGGGAAGGACAAAGCAGCAGGCAGGATCCGGAGATGGTATATGTAAATCCCGGAGAAAAAATTTCGCAAAATACCCTGATTACAGTATCTGAAGATTCCAGGCCAGCGTACCTGAGGGTAGCTCTTGTAACATACGGATTGAATGCAAGGCAGAAACAGGAGTTATCAGGTCAGGTAGAGGCCGGGGAAGGCTGGGTATGGAACCGGGAGGACGGGTATTTTTACTACCAGCCTCAGGTGGAGGCAGGGGAGGAGATTCCTTTCTGTTGTAAGATCACCGTACCGGAGAGCTGGAAGCTTTTGGAGGAACAGCCGGTATTCCGTTTTCAAGTGATGGCGGAGGCCGTGGAGACGGCCTGCGCAGGAGAGGAGTGGGATCTGATGAATTCGGCGGGGGCGTAAAAAGAGATGGCGCGGCAAGAGAAAGCATGATAAAATAGCCTGAGAGAAAAAGAACAGAGGAGGAAGGGCATGTTTGCGGCAATCGGAACCATTGTAGTCCCCATATTGATTCATCTGTTGGCAGCGAATATCATCGTCGTGCTGTTTGGAGCGCGGCTGGATTCCACGATGCTGACCACTCTGACGGCGCTGGTGGTTTTGCCGGTGGTGTATTGGATGTATCGGGTGGATACGGGAGGCTGGGAGAAATCAAAGAAAAAATGGTGGACCTATCTGCTTTTAATTCCCCTGGGAGTAATAGCGAATCTGACGGTCAGCTATGTGCTGATCCTGTCTCGTGTGCCGGAACATTTTTCCAATGAAGTACAGGAGGGACTTTTAAGCTCCGGTCCTCTGGCTCAGGTAATTGGTCTTGGAGTCATGGCGCCTTTGATGGAGGAAATTTTGTTTCGGGGCCTTGTCTACCGGAGATTAAAATCCTATATGCCCCGATGGGCCGCAGTGCTGCTGGGGGCGGGAATCTTTGCAGTATACCACGGGAATATGATGCAGATTCTGTTTGCTTTTCCTATGGCGCTGTTGATTATCTGGAGCTATGAGAGATGGGGAACCCTGACGGCTCCGGTGTTGTTTCATATGGCTGCCAATTTAAGTACTATTTTCCAAAATATTATTGGATAAAGCCTGGAGGGCGGATGCAAGACTTGTCTTGGAATCTGCTCTCCAGTTTCGCTTTTACGGAAGGGTATCGTTCCAGGTCTGTGTGAGGAATGGCCTGGGCTGCAACCATAATGTGGAGAAACTCTTCCACAGCCCCAAACTGAATATAGACCATATGTTCCAGGATCTGATGAATATCCTTCAGAAGGCTCCGGCAGAGCAGAAGCTTTTTGGCTCCCTCCAGAGAGGCGTTTCCTGCATGAATGATCCGATTTCGGTCTATATCCGGGTACATTCCGATGGTAATGGCGGATTCCTTGGAGACATGCTTTCCAAAGGCGCCGGCCACATAAAATTTGGCGATATTCTCCATGGGGATACCGGCTTCCATTAGCATGTATTCCACCATCGTATAGGCGGCAGCCTTAGTCTTTAAAAATTCATCTATATCATTCTGATAAAACAGCAGGCCGGGAGCATACTCCACAGCTGCCATCCCATTTGTGTTTCGGATCAGCGGACTTTTTTCCGGGACAAATTTACCCCGGATGTCGATCCATCCATTTAAAAAAAGCTGGGCGATTAAGTCTACGATTCCGGAACCGCAGATGCCGCGGGCTTGTGTTTGTCCGATGACATGATTTTGGAACTGGCCGTCTGTGAGGCGCACCTCATCCACGGCTCCCGGTTCAGCCCGCATACCCGTGCGTACGACGCCACCTTCCCGGGCAGGGACCGCCGCGCCTGCCCCGCACAGAAGAAATTCCCGGTTACCCACCACCAGTTCACCGTTTGTTCCAATATCAAAAAAGACACAAAGCTCTTCTTCACGGTGCAGACCCGTGGCAGCAATTCCGCTGACAATATCCCCGCCCAGGTAGTTGGACTTGCAGGGATAACAGTATACATATCCGTTAACAGGAAGCCCAAGCTCATAACCGGACAGGAAACCCGGATGATCCGCCCGAACGGCATAGGGTGAGGAGAAGACGCAGAAAGCATCCATTCCCAAAAGAAAATGAATCATGGTAGTGTTTCCTGAAATCACCATCTGAATACAGGAGGACGCAGGTATACCGGTCTTTTGCTCCAGCAGCCGGATCTGTTCCAGAAGGGTCTGGAGCGTGGCGGAGCGCAGTTGTTTTAGAGCCTGGGGGTTGTCCTTGGAATAAAAGATTCTGGTCAGGATGTCAGTTCCAAAAGGAATTTGGCCATTAAAGCCGCTGACAGTATCGATACATGTTCCCAGATGACAATCCATCAGGCTGATGACAACCGTGGTACTGCCAAGATCCACAGCCAATCCGTAATGGGCTTTGGTAGTATCCCCGGCTTCCAGATTGGAAATAACCCACTGGTTGCCATTCCAGGCCAGAGAAACGGTTAGCTTCCAGGAGGCGCTGTCGCACAGGGGATACAGTTTGCGAAAAACACTTAGGGTCATAATAGCTGAAATTTGCTGTGCCTTAAGCGCATCCAGAATCCTGTTTTGATAAGAACGGGAGTCTTCCTCTGTGGGAGCCTGTAGTTCCAGATAGATTTTTTTGCTGATGCCTTCCATGTCAACCTGCCTTTCACGCTATGTTTGCGCTGTTTGAATTCCCATATCCGGGAGACAAAAAAGTTCCAGAAAGATTCTAACACAACATGATTCGGATTGCCATGGGTGGAATAGAATTTTTCAGGAATGGGCAAAAACGAAAAAAGACAGAGAATATGATTAAAAATATGCTATTTTCTAATTATCTGACAATATTTTTTGAAAAGGGTATTTACAATCCCCAAAAATAGGTGTATAGTAACCATACAACAGAGGCGCTCCTTATGTGGCACCTCCAAAATAGAGAAAGGATTAAGCCTATGGATAAAAAGAACAAAACGCCGTTTGTTCAAAATCCCGGACTTTATCGTCCCGAATTTGAACATGACAACTGCGGTATCGGAGCGGTGGTCAATATCAAAGGCATCAAAACCCATCAGACAGTGGAAAACGCACTGCGCATTGTAGAAAACTTAGAACATAGAGCCGGCAAAGACGCCGAGGGTAAAACAGGTGACGGAGTAGGAATCATGTTACAGATCTCCCACAAATTCTTCTCCAAAACCTGTAAAACCCTCGGTATTTTTTTGGGCGAAGAGCGGGAATACGGAGTAGGTATGTTCTTTTTCCCGCAGGACGAATTAAAGAGAAACCAGGCCAAAAAGATGTTTGAAATCATTGTGGAGAAAGAAGGCCTGAAGCTTTTGGGCTGGAGGGAGGTACCTACGGAGCCCAAGGTGCTGGGTCCGAAGGCTCTGGAGAAAATGCCTTTTATTATGCAGGCCTTTGTGGCAAAGCCCAAGGATGTGCAAAAAGGGCTGGATTTTGACCGTAAACTCTATGTGGTGCGGCGGGTCTTTAGCCAGAGCAACGATGATACTTATGTGGCCTCCCTTTCCAGCAGAACCATTGTCTATAAGGGCATGTTCCTGGTGGGACAGCTTCGCACCTTCTTTTTAGATCTGCAAAGCCCGGATTATGAGTCTGCCATCGCCACAGTGCACTCGAGATTCAGCACCAACACCAACCCCAGCTGGGAGCGGGCTCATCCGAACCGGTTCATCGTGCACAACGGGGAGATCAACACCATTCGTGGCAATGCGGATAAGATGTTGGCCAGAGAAGAGACCATGTCCTCGGAGTACTTTAACAAGGAACTGCATAAGGTTTTGCCGGTGGTCAATACCGCCGGTTCCGACTCGGCTATGCTGGACAACACTTTGGAATTTTTGGTCATGAGCGGTATGGATCTTCCCTTGGCGGTGATGATTCTGATTCCGGAACCCTGGGCCAACAATAAGACCATGACCCAGACGAAAAAGGATTTTTACCAGTACTATGCCACTATGATGGAGCCTTGGGACGGCCCTGCCTCCATAGTGTTCAGCGACGGAGATCAGGTGGGAGCCATCCTGGATCGAAACGGGCTGCGCCCCTCCAGGTACTATATCACCGATGATGATTATCTGATCCTCTCCTCCGAGGTAGGGGTATTAGATGTGGATCCGGCCAAGATCGTATTAAAGGAGCGGTTGCATCCTGGAAAGATGCTGCTGGTGGATACGGTAAAAGGAAAAATCATAGATGATAATGAACTAAAGGAATCCTATGCCAGAAAGCAGCCCTACGGGGAATGGCTGGATCGCTATCTGGTGAACCTGAAGGATCTGAAGATTCCGAATGTCCGGGTGCCCCGGTATCAGGATGAGGAACTTGCCAAGCTTCAGAAAGCTTTTGGCTATAGCTTTGAAGAGTATCGCACTTCTATTCTGAACATGGCGCTAAACGGCTCCGAGGGGATTACCGCCATGGGAATTGACACGCCTCTGGCAGTTCTCTCAGATCAGCACCAGCCGCTGTTTCATTACTTTAAGCAGCTTTTTGCCCAGGTAACGAATCCGCCTATTGACGCGATCCGGGAAGAAGTGGTTACCTCCACCAGCGTTTACGTGGGCAAGGATGGAAATCTGTTGGATGAGCAGCCCTGCAACTGTCAGGTGCTGAAAGTAAATAATCCGATTTTGACCAATACGGATATGCTGAAGATCAAGAATATGAAAGTGGATGGCTTTCAGGTCTGCGAAGTGCCAATTATTTACTATAAAAACACGAAACTGGAAAAGGCCATTGATCGCTTGTTCTTAGAGGTAGATCGGGCGTACAAGGATGGGGCGAATATTTTAATTCTGACAGACCGGGGCGTGGACGAAAATCATGTGCCCATTCCCTCACTGCTGGCTGTGTCTGCGGTCCATCAGTACCTGGTAAAGACGAAAAAGAGGACTTCTCTGGCCATTGTGCTGGAGTCCGGGGAGCCCAGGGAAGTGCACCATTTTGCAACCCTGTTAGGGTACGGCGCCTGCGCCATCAATCCCTATCTGGCCCTGGAGACCGTGCGTCAGCTGGTGGAGTGCGGTATGCTGGATAAGGATTACTATGCGGCTGTGGACGACTACAACAACGCCGTTTTGCATGGCATCGTAAAGATTGCCTCTAAAATGGGGATCTCTACGATTCAGTCGTACCAGGGATCCCAGATTTTTGAAGCCATTGGAATTGATGAAAACGTAATTGAAAAGTATTTCACCAATACGGTCAGCAGGGTGGGGGGAATCACCCTGGAGGATATTGAAAAGGAGTACGACGCGCGCCACTCGGAGGCCTTTGATCCGCTGGGATTGGAAACGGACTTAAGCCTAGACAGCATCGGAAGACACAAGATGCGAAGCGGAGGGGAGGAACACCGCTATAATCCCCAGACGATCCATCTGCTGCAACAGTCTACGCAGAGAGGTGACTACCGGATGTTTAAAGAATATACCAGAATGGTGGACCGGGAAGAGTCCGGCTATTTAAGGAGCCTGATGGATTTTCGCTATCCGGAGCAGGGAGTTCCCTTAAGCGAGGTGGAGAGCGTGGATTCTATCGTGACCCGGTTTAAGACGGGAGCCATGTCCTACGGCTCCATTTCCCAGGAGGCCCATGAGACGCTGGCCATTGCCATGAATCAGCTAAAAGGAAAGTCCAACAGCGGGGAAGGCGGTGAAAGTCTGGATCGATTGACGCCTGGTCCCGATGGAAAGAACCGCTGTTCTGCCATTAAGCAGGTGGCCTCCGGGCGCTTTGGAGTGACCTCCAGATATCTGGTAAGCGCACAGGAGATTCAGATCAAGATGGCCCAGGGAGCAAAGCCGGGAGAGGGAGGGCACCTTCCGGGAGGCAAGGTTTATCCCTGGATCGCGAAAACCAGGCATTCCACACCTGGGGTAAGCCTGATTTCTCCGCCTCCCCATCATGATATTTATTCTATTGAAGATTTAGCTCAGCTGATCTATGACCTGAAAAACGCAAACAAAAATGCCAGAATTTCCGTGAAGTTGGTATCTGAGGCGGGCGTAGGAACCGTGGCAGCCGGGGTGGCTAAAGCAGGAGCCCAGGTGATTTTAATCTCCGGCTACGACGGCGGTACGGGAGCGGCCCCCAGAAGCTCTATCCACAATGCGGGACTTCCATGGGAGTTGGGGTTGGCAGAGACCCATCAGACTCTGATCATGAATGGCCTGAGAAATAAGGTACGCATTGAAACCGACGGAAAGCTGATGAGTGGAAGAGATGTGGCCATAGCGGCTTTGCTGGGAGCAGAGGAGTTTGGCTTCGCTACTGCTCCCCTGGTAACCATGGGATGCGTGATGATGCGTGTCTGCAATCTGGACACCTGCCCGGTGGGAGTGGCTACTCAAAATCCTGAGCTTCGTAAGCGTTTCCGGGGGAAACCGGAATATGTGGTCAACTTCATGCGCTTTATCGCAGAAGAGCTGCGGGAGTATATGGCAAAGCTGGGCGTGCGCACGCTGAATGAGATGGTGGGCCGCACGGATCTGCTAAAACGCAAGGACGTCCCGGAAGGCGCTCATGCAAGCCGGGTGGATCTGAGCAGAATTTTGGATAATCCATTTGCCGGAGAGGGGAGGAATGTGACCTTTGACCCTTCTCAGGTCTATGATTTTCATCTGGAGCGAACGGCGGATGAACGGATTCTCATGAAGAAGCTAAAAGGCGCTCTGGAAAAGAAGCAAAAGAGAAGTATTGAGGTGGATGTATCCAACACGGACCGGGCCTTTGGAACGATCTTTGGCTCTGAGATTACCAGACTTTACGGGGATGGGTTGGAGGAAGATACCTACACAGTAAAATGTAAGGGCGCAGGAGGTCAGAGCTTTGGAGCCTTTATCCCCAGAGGCTTGACTCTGGAGCTGGTGGGAGATTCCAATGACTACTTCGGCAAAGGACTCTCCGGTGGAAAGCTCATCGTCTATCCCCCTACAGGTGTGAAATTTAAGGAGGATGAAAACATCATCATCGGAAACGTAGCCCTATATGGAGCCACCAGTGGCGCTGCGTATATCAACGGCGTGGCAGGGGAGCGCTTTTGTGTCAGAAATTCCGGTGCCATTGCCGTGGTGGAAGGGGTAGGCGATCACGGATGTGAGTACATGACCGGGGGACGTGCGGTGGTACTTGGCAAGACAGGAAAGAACTTTGCAGCTGGCATGAGTGGCGGTATCGCTTATGTATTGGATGAGGATAGTGATTTGTACACCAAGGTAAATAAGCAGATGGTATCTATTGAGAAGATCACCAATAAATATGACGTATTAGAGTTAAAGGATATGATTAAAGACCATGTGGCGTATACCAATTCCTCCAAGGGCAAGGAAATCCTGGAACACTTCGGAGCCTACCTGCCCAAGTTTAAAAAAATCATTCCCTATGATTATAACCGGATGCTTATGTCCATCGTTCAGATGGAGGAAAAGGGATTAAGCAGTGAACAGGCCCAGATTGAAGCTTTTTACGCCAACAAGAAAAGATAGGAGGAAGGGAAGCATGGGAAAACCAACAGGATTTTTAGACTATGAAAGACAGACTGGAGAGACGGTGCAGCCCAAGGTGAGAATTAAAAACTTCAAAGAATTTCATCTTCCCCTGTCTTTAGAAAGGCAAAGGCAGCAAGGGGCCAGGTGCATGGCCTGCGGCGTGCCTTTTTGCCAGTATGGTCAGATGATTGCAGGAATGGCCTCTGGCTGCCCCTTAAACAACCTGGTTCCGGAGTGGAATGACCTGGTATACCGGGGGAACTGGGAGATGGCCTATCGGAGACTGGAGAAAACCAACTGCTTTCCGGAGTTTACCTCCAGGGTATGTCCGGCACTCTGTGAGGCAGCTTGTACCTGCAACTTAAACGGGGAGCCAGTCTCTACCAAGGAAAATGAAAGGGCCATCATTGAGACAGCATTTGAGAGGGGGATGATCAGGCCGGCGCCTCCCAAAGTGCGCACCGGAAAGACGGTGGCTATCGTAGGAAGCGGCCCCTCCGGGCTGGCGGCTGCTATGCAGCTGAACAGACGTGGTCACAAGGTGACCGTATTTGAGAGAAGCGACCGGATTGGAGGACTTTTGCGCTATGGTATTCCCAACATGAAGCTGGAGAAAGACGTGATCGACCGAAGGGTGGCCCTGATGGAGGCCGAGGGCGTGGAGTTTGTCACCAATGTGAATGTGGGAGAGGATGTAAAGGCATCCAGGCTTTTAAAAGACTACGACCGGGTGATTTTGGCCTGTGGGGCTTCCAACCCAAGAGATATCCAGGTGCCCGGAAGAGACGCTAAAGGAATCTACTTTGCCGTGGATTTTTTAAAGGCTACCACAAAGAGCCTGTTAGATTCCAATTTTGAGGATCAAACCTTTATTCCTGCCAAGGGAAAGAAAGTTATGGTGATTGGAGGAGGAGACACGGGAAATGACTGCGTGGGTACCTCTATCCGGCTGGGGGCCGCATCGGTGCTCCAACTGGAAATGATGCCTAAGGCGCCGGATACCAGGGCGAAAGACAATCCCTGGCCGGAGTGGCCAAGGATCTGCAAAACCGACTATGGTCAGGAGGAAGCTATCGCTGTCTTTGGACATGACCCGAGAGTTTATCAGACTACGGTGACCGAGTTTATCAAAAATAAAAAAGGCGAGGTATGCAAGGCCAGACTGATCAAGCTGAAAGGGGAAAAGGACGAGGCAACGGGGCGGATGAGAATGGTTCCCGTGGAGGGGACAGAAGAGATGGTGGAAGTGGATCTGGTACTGATTGCCGCGGGATTTCTGGGAGCTCAAAAGTATGTAGCAGACGCCTTTAAAGTGGAACTGAACGGTCGTACCAATGTGGCAACGGAGCCGGGGAAATATCAAACTTCCGTGCCGGGCGTGTTTGTCGCCGGCGATATGCACCGTGGACAGTCCTTGGTGGTGTGGGCCATCCGGGAAGGCAGAGAGGTGGCTAAGGCGGTAGATAAATCCCTGATGGGATACACAAACTTATGATATATTTATATAGAATAAATGCAGCGGGGACGGAGCTATCTAAGCGCCATCCCCGCTCGTTTACTTTTCTTGTTCTTCTAAGTGATCTAATCCCTGGCTTAAGATGCTGCAAACATGATCGTCCAGGAGAGAATAAAAAATAGTTTTTCCCTCTCGCCTGAATTTTACCAGACGACTCTGCTTTAAGATACGCAACTGATGCGAGATGGCGCTCTGAGTCATATTTAAAAGCTGAGCGATGTCACAGACGCACATCTCGCTCTCCAACAGAACAAACAGGATTTTCACTCTGGTGGAATCTCCGAATATTTTAAACAATTCAGCCAGATCGTAGAGGATTTCCTCATCAGGCATCCGCAAAGTTACGGATTCTACGATTTCAGGGTGTACATGGATATAATCACATCTTGGCACAGACTTTTCAGAATCTTTCATTTCTTTAGGGCCTCCTCTTCTTGACTTATGTTTATCAGTATACACCAAAGTCTTTTGGGATGCAAAACGAAATTATGATTGGAATTGGAAATATACTGTGATAAAATATAAGATAGTAATCTTATCAGAAAGGGGGGTGATAATGAAAATTGCGGATATGCATTGCGATACCATGGAAAGGATCTATCACGGTTATGGAGAAAGTCTTTTCAAAAATCGACTTCACGTGAGTGCGGAGAAAATGAGGCAGGGCAATTATCTGCTCCAGAACTTTGCCATGTTTGTAGATCTGAAGGAGACGAAAGACGCCACAGAGACCGCGCTTGAGATGATCGCATGCTATGAGAGCGCATTAAAGAAGACAGCTTCCTGCCTGATGCCAGTCCGCTGTTATGAGGATATCAAAGAACACCAGAGGATGGGCAAAATGAGCGCAGTGTTGACCCTGGAAGAGGGGGGAGTGCTGCAGGGGAAGCTTCAGAATCTGCAAAGATTCTATGATCTGGGTGTGAGAATGATGACGTTGACCTGGAATTACGAGAACGAACTGGGGGCGCCGAATCTGCTCTGGGATCATACGGGAATGCCAAGATGGGAGAAGCGAAATGAGAAGGGACTGACAGGATTTGGCGTGACCGCGGTAGAGGAGATGGAGCGGCTGGGCATAACTGTGGATGTATCTCATCTGTCCGACGGAGGGTTTTGGGATGTGGCGGCACATACGAAAAACCCTTTTGTGGCCAGTCATTCCAATGCATCTTCCCTGTGCAATGTCAGCCGAAATCTGACCGATTCTATGATCCGGCTGTTGGGAGAGCGGGGAGGTGTTATGGGGATCAACTTCTGTGAGGATTTTTTGACGGAAGCGGCGTACCGGGATGAAGAGAGCATCTTAGAGGCCATTGTAGCTCATATCCAGCATGCAGTCAGGGTCGGAGGCATAGAGGTCTGTGGTCTTTGCAGGGAGTTTGACGGAATTGAGGGAAATCGGGCCATCCGTCATGCGGGAATGATGTCAAAACTTGTGGAGGGCCTGAGAACGGCAGGATTTTTGCCCTCACAGATTGATAAAATATGCAGTGAAAATGTGCTGCGGGTATATCGGGATACCTGGAGAGGAGAAAGAAAATGAAAGCAATTGAGAAAAAAACATGGTGGCTTGGCGGACTTTTACTGATCGTTCTGTTGGCGGCAGGAAGGATGCTTCCGGCGCAGGCGGCTCAGAACATATCCGTTACCAGCTGTAAGATCAGTGATTCGAAGGAAGAAGTGGTGGTAAATGCAAATGCGTCCGGAAAGGTGGCCGGCAATGACGGAAAATATTATCTTTTTGCCCTGGAGCCCTATGAGAAAGGCATCAAGTCCAACGCAAAGCCTCTGAGCCAGTGCGATGCCAAGTCAGGCAGCTTTACTTTGAGCTGCCCGCTGAATGCAGGCACCCAAAACAGCAGGCTTTACAGTCGGTTTGTGGTTGCCGTAAAGCAGGGGGGAGGATATCAGATCGTAAGCGATGCTTCCTATATTACAAACCCGGAGAAGATTGCCAAATATAATTATGCTTTCCCAAAGGCAAAGTCCAAAAAAGGACTTCAAACCGACGATTTTATGAGTACCAGTCAGCTGAAAAAAGATGTGAAGGATTTAGGTGTTAAAAACGCTGTTATGACCATCTCCCTGGATGACTTTGTGCTTCCCAAGTCCCAGTGGGGATCCGCATCTTCTATTGCCTATACGTACCAGGGGAAGAAGTATTATTTTAATCTGGGTACATGCGCAGGCAGAGACCAGAAGGTTCGGACTTTGACGGATCAGGGAGCCGTGATTACCTTTGTGCTGGTGTTAAGGGGAACGGATCCCGCGAAATCTCTAGTCACACCGGGAGCCAGAGGGCAAAAGGGTGCAGCCATGGTGGGCTTAAACACCTCAGAAAAAGAAGGCATGGAGTATCTGGCTGCGCTGATCAGCTTTTTAGGAGAGCGCTACATGGCTGAGAGTAAGGCGAACGGTCAGGTGGTCAACTGGATTGTGGGAAATGAAGTGGATTACTACGGTATGTACAATTATATGGGAGAACTTTCCCTGAACAAGTATGTGAAAGCCTATGCGGACAGCTACCGGGTGGTTTCCACGGCTTTAAGGAGTATCTACAGCCAGGCCAGAGTCTACATCTCCTTGACCCATTGCTGGAATGTAAAGCAGCCGGACGGCAGATCTTTTACCTCTAAGCAAGTTCTGGATGGCTTTGCAAGCGCCATTAAAGAGGAAGGAAAGATTCCCTGGAATCTGGCATACCATGCCTATCCCCAGCCTCTGACAGATGCGAAGTTTTGGGATGATATGACGACCAATTCCGTTAAGACCCAGTATATTACCATGGATAATCTGGATGTTTTGACAGACTATGTAACCTCTAAGTTTGGAAAGAACGTACACATTCTGTTATCAGAGCAGGGCTTTACCTCCAGTTCCGGAGAAAAGGTACAGGCAGCGGCCATCGCCTACGCCTACTTTATCGCAGAAGCCAATCCGAGGATTGACGCATTTGTAGTGCAGAGGCATCAGGATCATGCGGAGGAGACAGCACAGGGGCTTTATTTGGGGCTGAAAAGCGCAAACGGAAAGAAGAAGATGGCCTGGAACATCTTCAAGTACATGGATACGGCCAAGTCAGAGGCCAAAACCAAGAACTTGGCTTCCGTGGCAGGAGTAAAGAGCTTTGAAAAAGCTATTCCCGGTTTCCGCTATTCGAAGCTGGGAAAAGGGGTTACATCGGACACAGGGAAAGGCAAAAAGGGCAAAGATAAGAAGGTCACACTAAACGCCGGATGGAAGAAGGCCGGAAGCAGAAGCGCAAAGAGCAGCAAAGGGACGATTACCGCACAGCTGAAGCAGGGAAAGGCTTTGCAGGGAGTCAGCAAGACACTAAAGAAGGCCACAAGTTTCCGGAAAAAGGGGAAACTTCAGTTCCAGGTGACCGTAAGCGGAGTAAGCAAATCCAAGAATGTCCAGGTGCGGGTGCAGTTTTACAGTAAAAATAAAAAATACGAGCGCAAGGTACAAGTGCGTACCGGGAAAAAGACCAGGGTAAGCGTATCGGCAAAGAATTGGAAACAGGCCGGGGCGGTAACCAAAATACGCATTATGGTAAAACCATCCGGAAAGGGAAGATTCCAGTCTGGTGCCAAATTGAAGATTCGTAATATCAAACAGGCATAAGAAAAAAGTTGGGGACTAAGAAGGCTTAGTCCCCAACACAGCGTTCCGGACCTTTTTGACGGAAGTTAACCGCCCAAAACTGTACTTTATGCGAAAGCGCTTGCAAAAACAGCGTTCTGGTGTTAAGGTTTCAAAAAGAGGAGAGACATC
The DNA here is from genome assembly GCA_902476645.1 of uncultured Lachnospiraceae bacterium. Classification (GTDB taxonomy): domain Bacteria; phylum Bacillota; class Clostridia; order Lachnospirales; family Lachnospiraceae; genus CABSEG01. The sequence goes on from CABSEG010000021.1 coordinate 34,613, forward strand.
ATGCAGAAGATAGCCATTTGCGACGATGAAAAGGAAACAAGAAGAGTTCTTGCCGAATGTGTCCGGGCATTTCCAAGACCGGTTACCATAGAGGAGTTTGACAGCGGAGAGAGGCTTTTAGCTTCAGAGCAGGCCTTTGATGTCATCTTTCTGGACATTGATATGCGGGGAATGGATGGCATAGAGACCGCCAGAAGGCTGAGACAAAAGGATAAGAAGGCTAAGATTGTCTATGTGACAGCCTATGCGGATTATCAAAACTATGCTTTTGGTGTACACGCCTTTGGGTATCTGCTAAAGCCCGTAAAAAAAGAGCAGATACGAAAGCAACTGGAGGAGGCATCTGCCTATACAAGAGAGGAAGAGCCAGCGGTGATTCTGCGCTTTGAAACCAGCGAGGGGATTGTGGAAACAGATCTTCGGGATATCTACTATTTTGAGTTTATCAGCAGAAAAATCCGGATGAAGACGAGAGCCGGCTGTTATTGGATACGGGGAAGCATCACAGAGCTGGGCAAAAAAATGGAGGCCTATGATTTCTGTGTACCCCACAAAAGCTTTGTGGTCAACCTGATGTATGTCAAGTCCATTAAAGGCTACGATATCACCATGCTGGAGAACAGCCTGATTCCTCTCTCCCAGAAAAAATCCGTGGAATTTCGGGAAAGACTGAACCGGTATCTGGCGGGAAGACTGTAGAATGGAGTAAACCTATGCTTGTCTTAAATCTTGTCCTGGGACTTTTGGAAATTGCGGCCCTGATTTACGGAGCATATTATTTTATGTCCCACACGGAGAGGACGATATACAGAAAAAAGAGATGGTATATTGCGTCATTTGCCGCATATATTGTTCTGTTGACCGGGGTAGGGCAAATATTTTTGGATGACCGGATTTCGGTAGCGGTGGGAATCCTCTGTGTTGCCCTGATCGGCCACTTTTTGTTTAATCCGGAATGGAGGTACGTGATCTACTATGTGCTGTACATGGTATGCATCTTCCTGTGCCAGTCCATTGTGATCTGGGGCGTGCGGGGAATTATGGGGATTCGGTATGTGGTGCAAAATCCCATGCTGACTGCCAATATCTGCCTGATGGTAAAGATTATCGCCGAGGTGGGTTTGCCCTTTTTGCTGACCTATCTTTCCGGACTTCGGAAAATGGCGAAGCTGACAAAGCGGCAAGCAGCGGCCATGTTTCTTCTTCCAGTCTTTAGCATGGTGTTTATGTTTTCCATGTATGTGATGGGGGATTTGTATATGCAGTTATACGGTCCGGGGCTGTTGGCGTTTAACTTTGTACTGATTCTGGTGGTTAATCTGTATTTTCTCTATCTCGCCGGCTATATGTTTCAGGCAGAAAATCTGGAACACGAGTTGAAATTGTTTCACACTCAAAGCAGTATGCAGTACCAATATTACAGCGATCTGGAGAAACGGTACAGAGAATCCAGGAAAGTGATTCATGATATGAAAAACCATCTTCAGGCGGTGGAGCAGCTCTATCAGAGTCAGGAGGAGGGAAAGGCAAAGGCCTATGTGGAGGATTTGTATCACATGCTCAATGTCCTGGGCGAGAAATACTATTCGGATCATAAGATGTTGAATATCATCCTGAACGATAAGCTGAAAAAGGCCGAGAGAGAAGGAATACAAGTACAGGCGGCCGTGGGTGACGTGCGTCTTTCGGGAATGCGGGATATGGACGTGACCACCGTGTTTGCCAACCTTTTGGACAATGCCATTGAGGCGGCCAGTGCGTGTTCTCCACCGGGATATGTGCATCTGAAGATGGATCAGATACACGATTTTACGGTCATTAGCATCTCGAATTCCTCTCTGGAGGAAAAGCCTAAGAAAGGCCATATGGGACTGGGACTGGAGAATGTGAGAAACACACTGACCAAATACCACGGTACCATGCAAACAGAGCGCAGTCCGGGACAGTTCCGGGTAAATATCACCATTCCATTGGAAGGAGGCGAAAAAAATGCTTGAAATGCTTTATTGGGCAGCCATCTGTTTTATCCTTCCAGGGGGCTTGCTAATCTACAGCATTCGAAGGGGGAGGACATGCGCGGCTTATTATCTGCTGGGTGCAGCTGTCTTTACTTTGACGCAGCCCCTATTTCGGATTCCAATTTTAGAGCAGGTTCTGTCCTATCAGACATGGTTTATCCGTATGCAGGTGCAGATGCCGATCTTCGTGACAGCTCTTTTTTACGCCTTTAGCGCGGGCCTGGTGGAGGAAGTGGGCAGATATTTGGGGCTTAGGATCTTAAAAAGGGGACAAGCGCCTTGGCCTGCAGGGCTTTTGTTTGGTTTGGGCCACGGCTGCGCGGAGGCTGTGTGGGTGGGCTGGATGCTGGCCCGTTCCGGAAGCGAGATTTCTAAAATCAATTATCTGCTCTGCGGCTATGAGCGGATGTGTACGATTATGGTACACGCAGGACTGGCCTTGCTGGTGCTAAAGGGGGTACGCCAAAGAAAGGGAAGATGGCTGGTTTTGGCTGTTGTCCTTCACACGGTACTGGACCTGGCAGCTGTGATGTTTAGCACAAAAGGAATTTTGATCTCAGAAGGAGTTTTGCTGCCCTGCGCCCTGATTGCCCTTGTGTGGATTTTGTATTACCGAAAAAAAGAAAAAAGGAGAGAAGTTTTATGAGAAAGAAATTACTTGTTTTCTTGTGTGTGGTTTTGATGTGTCTGCTTTCAGGCTGTTCCAGGGGTTCTGTCTCCACAAAGCTGCCGGACTGCTTTGAGGAAGAGACTGTGGAAGAAGAGGCCAAGGCGGCTGTCACATTGGGGGAGTCCGGAGACTATGAAGAATTTATCAAACTTTTTGATGATACGGTGGCAAAGAGCATGACCAGGGAGGTTTACGAAAATCAGTATCTGGCCGTGGTGAAAGAAAAAGGGGCTTTTGAATCCTTCGGTGACAGTGTCCTGGTAGGACAAACAGATCCGAATACCGGGGCTAATTATGCGGGAGTGGTTCTGGTGGCAAATTATGAAGATGGAAAGATTCAATATACCATCGGCTACAATGAAGATATGAAGTTGATTCAGTTTCTGATTAAATAAGAGATAAGGTATGATACAATTCCCTGACCAGGAGAAAAAATCTTTCAGGCAGGGAATTGTTTTCTTTTATGTCGTTGGGTATAATGATATGGTAATAAATTGATAGAAAAAGAAAGGTGAGGCATCATGAGAAAAAGAAAATGGAAACAGATGATCACACTGTTGACTTGTCTGACGCTTACGCTGGAAGCGGCCGCACCAGTGATGGCGTCAGGGCCTGCGGCAAGTGAGGTTGTCGTTACAGAGAACAATGGATTTCTGCTGGAGAAAAAAGAAAGCCAGACAGAGAAAGCGGCGGAGACTCCTGTTGAGGAACCGGAGGTAAGGGAGAGCCGAAGAGCAGAAAATACCGTCTTATTAAAGTTGGGAAATATAAGTATTACAAAAAACATGACTATGGAGCAGGTCAAAGCCATGTTGGGGGAACCGAAGCTGGTGACCGCCTCCATGTTGGGGGGCTTTGCTTATACGTTTTACAGTGGTAATTATGAGAACTATATTTACCTGGAGACAGACGGCAACGGAGATATTGTAGGATACGGTTCCATTTCCCCAGGCTTTGAGACAGATCAGCATAAATATGGGGAAATTCATGACCGATATTATTGGTATCTGTCGGGATATCTGGATACCACCTTTGAGGAGAACCAGATTCTGGGAGCCATTGATTATGTAAGAGACCGGATTACCAGGGCTTCCTATGAGGCAGCCTATCAGAGGTTCTTCAACGATGTGGAGTGCAGAATGGGTGTGGCAAAGCAGGCTACTATGATGGCAAATGCCATCTTCGCCCAGGAGGGAAATAGTACGCGGAAGGTATTTAACGAGGATACTTTTTACCGTATGGAGCAGATCCGGCAAAAGGGAATCAGCGGATACGATTACTTTCAAAATATTGGAAAAAGCAGCTATTATAGTCTGATTATGTCCGGTTACAGTGACCGCTATGCGGACAGCTATGACAGATGCTTTCCAAATCCGCTGGAACTTAGCAGCGGGTGCAGAAATTATATTATAAAGGACGCCTTTTCAGATTCCAATCTCTGCTATTATTATGTAGAGGGATCCGGAATGCGCATGGATATCGGTTATATCAATCCTGCCTTTTTGGAGGAGAAAACCAGTGTACCCTACACCCAGGAGGAACAGAGCCTTTTAGAG
>CABSEG010000022.1 GCA_902476645.1 uncultured Lachnospiraceae bacterium
GCTTATACGCCCTGATAAACAGCGGTTACAGGGTATCTAAGAAGCGGCGAAAGCTTGCTCTTCCAGCCTCATCGCATTTGTAGACACCGGCATGTTCCAGAACTTTCATGAAAACAAGTCCCACTTCTTTTTGTAAAATATCCCGTACATTGGATGCATCAATCTGCTTATATTTCGGGAGAAACTCATCTACCCAGTCTGCGTGCTTTTCAATAGCTTCATTAGAACGAACGTCTTTTCCTGCAACCAGATAGTCAGCCAGTTCTTCCAATTCACCTTTCAGTCTTGCCGGAAGTACGGCCAATCCCATAACTTCAATTAAACCAATGTTTTCTTTTTTGATGTGGTGCAGCTCTGCATGGGGATGATATACTCCCAGAGGATGCTCCGGTGTGGTAATATTGTTACGCAACACCAAGTCCAGCTCATAAGAGTCGCCCCGTTTTCTGGCAATGGGAGTGATGGTGTTATGAGGCTCTCCATCTGTTTCCGCAAAGATAAAGGCGCTTTCATCGGTATAGCTTCTCCAGGCTTTCAGGATATGATCTGCCAGATCCACCAGACGATTCGTGTCCTGGCTTTGCAGACGGATCACCGACATGGGCCATTTTACCACACCTGCATTCACATCCTCATAACCTGGAATGGTGATTGTAAATTCAATGGGAGCCTTTGCCATGGCAAACTCGTAGTGGCCGCCCTGGAAGTGATCATGGCTCAAAATGGATCCGCCTACAATGGGCAAATCTGCATTGGAGCCCACAAAATAATGAGGGAACTGCTTTACAAAATCCAACAATTTACCAAAGGTTGCCCGTTCAATCTTCATGGGAATGTGCTGAGAATTAAACACAATGCAGTGTTCATTATAGTATACATAGGGCGAATACTGGAACCCCCACTGACTGCCGTTGATGGTGATCGGAATAATCCGATGATTCTGTCTGGCAGGATGATTAGCCCTGCCAGCGTATCCTTCATTTTCCCTGCACAACAGACATTTGGGGTAACCGCTTTGTTTTGCCAGCTTAGCCGCCGCAATGGCCTTGGGATCTTTTTCCGGTTTGGAGAGATTTACCGTAATGTCCAATTCTCCATAGGGGGTGGGGGCAGTCCACTTCATATCTCTTTTGATACGGTAACGCCGGATATAATCGGTGTCTTGGCTTAACTTATAGTAATAGTCTGTAGCCGCCTGCGGAGACTCTGCGTAAAGCTTATGAAAACGGTGGATAACCTCGTGAGGTCTCGGCGTTAAAAGCCCCATAATTTTTGTGTCAAACAAATCGCGGTATACAACACTGTCGTTCTCCAGCAATCCCTGGTGGCATGCAAAATCTAAGAGTTCCGCTAAAACCGGCTCAAGTTCCACATTGGAATACGTTTCAGTAGGTTCCTCATATTCATCCAGACGAAGAAGCTCCAGAATTTCATTGGTTGTGTAGATTCGGTCCTCCTCTGTAATCAGGCCAGTTTCCACTCCATAGGTGACAAGTTTTTTTATCGCATCAAAAATCATTCTCTTTCCCCCTTATCCTCTCTGCGCAAGTCTGTTTCCATACAGATCAGGCGTTCATTTGAATAAAAAAGTTTTGCATAAAATCATATTTCTTTCTGAATTATAGCATATCCAACAGGAAAGTAAAGAGAAAAACAGTGAAATGACAGAAAAATTCCCTTGACGAATGGGGAAAAAAATGATATGTTTAGTGCAGTTATACGACTGACGGAAGTGGAATGGACCACAGGGAGTATAATGTTTGGAGGCCGACCGTCTGGGCAAGAACCCGGGGTAGGCTTTTTTTGTATCAGAAAGAGATTCCGGAACAGAGATGAAAAAGAGAAGGAGTGTAGAACATGCAGGAAATGGAATTAAAGTACGGGTGTAATCCGAACCAAAAGCCCGCAAAGGTGTACATGAAGCAGGGTGAACTTCCGTTTAAAGTATTGAATGGAAAACCCGGGTATATCAATTTGATGGATGCTTTTAACAGCTGGCAGTTGGTTCGGGAGTTGAAAGAGGCCACCGGTCTGGCAGCAGCGGCGTCCTTTAAGCATGTCAGCCCCGCAGGAGCGGCCGTGGCAGTACCGTTGGATGAAACCATGAAAAAGATCTATTTTGTAGATGACCTGCCTTTGTCTGATATGGCTACCGCCTATATTCGGGCCAGAGGGGCGGACAGAATGTCCTCTTATGGAGATTTTGCAGCGCTGTCAGATGAGTGCGATGAAGCGACAGCCCTTTACCTGAACAGGGAAGTTTCAGATGGGGTAATCGCTCCTTCATATTCGGAAAAGGCCCTGGAAATCCTGAAAAAGAAACGCAAGGGTACCTATGTGGTATTGCAAATGGATCCCAACTATGTGCCCCAGGTGCAGGAGACACGAGAGATTTTTGGCATTACCTTTGAGCAGGGCAGAAATAATATCAAGATCGATGAGACCATGCTGCAAAATATTGTCACAGAGAATAAGGAAATTCCGGATAGCGCAAAGAGAGACCTTTTGATTTCCCTGATCACATTGAAATATACCCAGTCCAATTCCGTATGTTATGTGAAGGGAGGGCAGGCGATCGGAATCGGGGCCGGGCAGCAGTCCAGAATCCATTGTACCAGACTGGCCGGAAACAAGGCAGATATCTGGTACTTACGGCAGCATCCAAAGGTGCTGGCATTGCCATTTAAGGAAGGCATCCGCAGAGCAGACAGAGATAATGCCATAGATGTCTATATCTCCGATGACTATGAGGACGTATTGGCAGAGGGCATTTGGCAGAATACCTTTACGGAAAAACCAGAGCCCCTTACCAGGGAGGAGAAAAAGGAATGGCTACAGACGCAGAAGGATGTGGCCTTAGGTTCCGATGCATTTTTCCCGTTCGGAGATAATATCGAAAGGGCTCATAGAAGCGGTGTACAATACATCGCAGAGGCCGGAGGTTCCGTGCGTGACGACAACGTGATTGAAACTTGCAATAAGTACCACATTGCTATGGCCTTTATTGGTATGAGGTTTTTCCATCATTAAATAATAAAAATGTTATCTCCATTGGGGACAGCCTTTGTAAAGCAAAGGTTGTTCCCTTTTTTTAAAAAATTTTTCAAAATCTGAAGACATGATTGCGGCTGTCTCGTTATAGTATATGAGCAGATCAATAGAGAAGGGAGGCGGATACCATCGATCAGGAAGCATATTTTGAATATTTGATTGATCAGTACCAGGACCTGGTGTATTCCATATGCTACAGGACGGCGGGCAATCCCTTTGATGCGGAGGATCTGACTCAGGATGTCTTTTTATCTGCCTATAAAAAACTGGACGATTTTGACCGTTCCTATGAAAAGGCCTGGCTGTGTAAAATAGCATCCAATAAATGCCTGGATTTTTTGAAGCAGGCTGGCAGAAGGACTCTTCCCACAGAGGATACTTATTTTATGGAGCTGCAGGACATTCACGGCTCGCCTGAGGAAGCGTTTATGGAAGAAGAGGAAATGAGGCAGCTTTTCGGGCTTTGCCAGAACTTAAAGAGTCCCTATAAAGAGGTGGCAACGGATCACTTTTGCAGAGAAATGTCCGCAAAGGAGATTGCAAATAAGATGGGAAAAAGCTGTAAAACCATACAGACGCAGATCTACAGAGCAAAGGCCATGCTAAAAAAACAGATGGGAAGGAGTGGTTAGATGCAAAAGGAATTAAGAAAGCAGGAAGAGTTGCCATATAGGGAAGATCAGAAAGAGTGGATTCGGATTCTGGAATCTTTAAGCAATCATGAGAGTTTGGAAGTTCAAATGAGCGCATCCAGACAGGCTCCGGCTTATCTGAAAAAGCAGATTCTGGAGCGCAAAGAGATGGCGGATGTACAGGCAGCGGCAGCGGTACACAGAACATCCAAAAAAATGCAGCTATTTTATTACAGTCTGAAAACAGTTGCGGTAGTGGCAGCATCGTTACTGATTCTTTTTTCGATATCCGGATATGAACAAAATAAGGTAGCGCTGCCGCAAGAAAAGGAACATATGGCTTATCAACTGACCAGGAAAATGAACGATGGCAGCAGCCGGATTACAGATTTTTTAAGTAAATTTTCCTATCATGTTGTTCGGGGATTTTAGAGCGGACGCAAACGGAAAGAGTTTTCTAAAGGTAACAAACAATTCAAGGAGGTAAGAACAATGACAAAACAAAAACGAGGTTTTTTACTGTTTATCACTTCCCTATTTCCTGGCGCAGGAGAGATGTATATGGGTTTTAAAAAGCAGGGTATCAGTATTATGGGAGTGTTCTGGCTGACCATTGCGCTGGCCACTGGTTTAAACTTTGGGTGGTTGCTTATGCTGCTTCCGATCCTGTGGTTTTATAGCTTCTTTAATGTACACAACTTAAAGTCGCTGACGGAAGAAGAGTTTTATTCCATTGAAGATGATTATATCCTTCATTTGGATCGGTTGTTTGGAAATTCCGAGGAAATCGTCAGGAAATACAGGAAAGCGATGGCTATTTTCCTGATCGCAATCGGTGCTGTTCTTTTGTGGAATAGTCTGATCGACGTATTAGAGTGGATTTTACCCTATTTCCTTCAGGATTTCTTATGGCGCATTGGTTATCTGCTGCCAAGGCTGCTTTTGGCAGTGGGAGTGATTGGACTGGGACTATATCTGATTCAGGGAAAAAAGAGGGAGTTGGATAAAGATGAGGAAGCATAGAGTGGGAACAGTCACACTTGGATGTGTGTTGATCCTGATGGGAGGACTTTGTATGGCACATATGTTTATTCCATCCCTAAGTTACGCAGTGATCCTACGATTTTGGCCAGTCATTCTCATTGCTCTGGGAGTAGAGGTCTTACTGGCTCAGGCAAAAAGCGAGAAAGTAGAATTTTTTTACGACGGCTGGGCCGTGGTGATGATGGTGCTGCTGGTCTTTCTGTGTATGTTTTTAGCAGCCGTGGAGGTATCTTCTTGTCGGCCAGCCGGAATATAGGGAAAGGAAAACGAAATATAGGAAGCAGGATAAACTTGACAGAATAGGCCCTGTCCGTTATAATATACTGGCATTGTACGAGCGGATATGGCGGAATTGGCAGACGCGCCAGATTTAGGTTCTGGTGTCTTCGACGTGCAGGTTCAAGTCCTGTTATCCGCATGATAAAACCCTTGAGAAATCAAGGGTTTTTTGTGTTGTATTTTACGCTGCATGGAAACTTTACAAAGACCGATTCGTTGGCATTATGCCTATTTCCCTTCTTTCATATGTCACAGCCACATTTCTGACAGTCCTTGTGAAGTATCCGGTCAGTGTGGTAGTTTGAAAACATGAAAGAGGCTGTTCGAACGGGAGATACTGTATCGGCGCTACCGTTTATTTTCCTGACAGTGTCCGCTCTTATTTTGCTAATCCTTTGCGGAAAACGCCGTATCAGGTAGAAATTACACAGCTTATATCTTATCAGGGAAAAAGTGAGCCATAAAAAGAGAACGGGCCGTAGCAAAAACAATTTTTTTTGCTGAGGCCCGTTCTTTATGGTTAATGCATAATTATCCAGGGTATTGTACGGGAAACAACTATTTTTTATAGAGAACACGGATAGAATTTAAGACGCAGAGCATGGCAACCCCGGTATCTGCAAAGACCGCCATCCACATGTTGGCAAAACCCGCAAGTCCAAGTACCATAACGGCTATCTTGATGGCAAGGGCAAACACCACATTTTGGATTGCGATGCGGCTCGTGCTGCGCGCAATGGAAATGGACTGTGGAATGGAGTCTACGCTGGAATTCATAAACACAGCATCCGCAGCCTCAATCGCCGCATCCGCTCCGCTTCCCATAGCTGCTCCCACGTCTGCGCCTGCCAGAACGGGAGCATCATTGATGCCGTCACCGATGAACATGACAGGGCCGTGATCACTGCGGATCTTGTTTAAAATATTGAGCTTATCCTGGGGTAACAATCTGGCATATACGTCGTCAATTCCCGTTTTCCCGGCAACTGCGCTTGCGCTGACGCTGGAGTCACCGGTCAACATAGCAGTGAAAAGCCCAAGGGATTTTAATTTTTGGACAGCAGACGAAGCGTCAGGCTTAATGGTATCAGAGATAAGCAAATATCCCTCCAGAGTGCCATTGATTGCCAAAAATACTTCCGTGCCATAAGCATTTATATTCAGGTGCTCCACGGAAATATGAAATTGTTCCATAAGCTTACGGTTACCGCACAAAACCTTTCCCTGCGCAAGGGCAGCAGAGATACCGCCTCCTGGAATCTCTTCCAAAGCGGTGGGAGTATCTGGGACAAGACTTTGTTCCTTTGCAGCAGTTACAATACTGACGGCAATGGGGTGAGAAGAATGTTGCTCACATCCGGCGCAGATGCGAAGCAGGTCTTTTTCAGAGTAATGTCCAGTGGATACTATTTTTTGTAGACGAAAATCTCCCTTTGTAATCGTTCCAGTTTTATCCATCACCACAGCGTTGATGTGACTGAGGGACTCGATGGAGACACCGCCCTTAAATAAGATTCCCTTCTTAGATCCGGCTCCGATTCCGGAGAAAAATGCAAGGGGTACGCTCAACACCAGAGCGCAGGGGCAACTCATAACCAGGAAAGAAAGTGCGGTATATACCCAGTAGTGCCAATTCCCGGTAAAAAGAGAAGGTATCACTGCAGTAGCCAAGGCAATTAACACCACGCAAGGAGTGTAAATCCTGGAAAAACGGGTAATGAAACGGTCAATTTTAGGCTTGCTGGCCGCTGCGTTTTCCACGGAATTCAGAATGCGGGTCACCATGGATTCCGAAAGAGGCTTTTCAACGCGAAGCTTCAGCTGACCGGAGGTGTTGACACAGCCAGAGGTCACTTTGCTGCCGAAGCTTACTGAGATGGGGACGGGTTCTCCCGTAATCGGAGAAGTGTCCAGGCGGCTTGAGCCATCCACAATCACACCGTCTAAGGGAATCCGGTCTCCAGGACGGATCAGCAGGATATCACCCACCTGTGCATCCTGGGCGGGGACTGTCCGCACCTGATCTTCCACAAGCAGGTTCACCACTTCCGGGCGCATATCCACAGCATCCATGATCTGAGTACGGCTTCTGTCCACCGCCTTATGCTCGAAAAATTCTCCTACGCGGTAAAAGAGCATAACGCCTACGGCTTCCGGATATTCCCGAATAGCAAAAGCCCCCAATGTGGCAATACTCATAAGGAAGTTTTCGTCAAAGATCTGACCGTTGGAAATATTTTTCGCCGCATTGAGGAGTACTTTACCACCCAGGATTAAATAGGCAAAGATAAAAATTGGGAGCGTAACCAATTCTGTAAAGCCTGTATGCTCCAGAATCACTCCGGTGAGGAATAAGGCGGCTCCTGCCAGGATCGAGATCAAATCCCTATGTTCCTTGGAAGTCGGCTTCCCGGAAGCGGTTTGCGGTGTTTCCAGAGAGAGAGTATCCCTTTCCACGGGAGTGGGATCTTTTTCCAGTACCTGTACTTCTGACTCAATAGATGCACAGATTTTTCGAATATCAGGCAGGTGATGATCCGGATTTTTTGCCGTAATACGAAGCTGTTTGGTGGCGAAGATAATGGTGGCGTCAGTGATGCCATTCAGTTTTCTGATCTGCTCTTCCATCTTTGCCGCGCAGTGGGCACAACCTAAATTTTCTAATATATATACCCGTTTTTCCGTACCGTCATCGGGTATATGGCAAGTACAGTTGGCCATACTCTGTCCGCATACGTCACAGAGAGGAACGTGTTGGTATTCACATTCACAGTGTGAGTGATGTTTGTGCTCATGTTCCTCATGGGTATGTTGATGTTCGTGGGAATCGTGTACGTGCGCATCACCTTCCCGGGAATGATCATGTCCGCATCCGCAGGTGCCATCGTGACTGTGAAAAAGGGGCTGTAATCTATTAATAAAAAAATGATGCATAGCGGAGTCTCCTTCCTGGTGTGTTTATATTTTAAAATATATGATTAATTGTTCATATGTTAATTTAAACACGTTTATTTCATATTGTCAATAGGAAACAGTAACTTTAACAGATTCTTTTGTACAGATACCGCTTAAAAATGAAAGATGCTTAAGTGAAAAAAATATGCTATACTAAAAATTAAGCTATTAGATAAAAATTTCAGAATGGCAGAGAAAGAGGAGAGGAAAAGTATGCTGAAAACAGGTGATCTGGTGGGAATAACGGCCTGTTCCGATCCGTTTCCAGTCGAAAAACAGTCTGTGATAACATTTTTGGAGGAAAAGCTGCGCAGCTTTGGATTAATACCAAAGACCAGTCCGATTCTCTACAAGGCTTCTGCAAGCGGAGAAGAGCGAGCAAAGGTTTTGATGAAATTTTATGAAAGCCATCTTGTGAAAGCGGTTTTTGATGTGTCAGGTGGAAACTTGGCAAATGAGACTTTGGAATATTTGAACTTTGAGACTTTAAAAGCGCATCCAAAGCCATTATTTGGATACAGTGATTTGACTGTTTTGCTCAATGGAGTCTATAAAAAGACGGGAACCCCCGCATATCTTTATCAGGTGAGAAATCTGGTGGGAGAGCATGGAAGCCGGCAGAGTCTGGAATTTTGTGAAAGTCTGTTCCATGGGAAAGACAGTTTATTTAACATTCCATGGAAATGGATACAGGGAAGCGGGATGGAGGGCGTTGTGATTGGAGGAAACCTCCGCTGTTTTTTAAAGCTGTCAGGAACCTCATACGTGCCGGATTTTCAGGGAAAACTGTTGTTTTTAGAAAGCTATGGCGGTGGGGAGAAACAGATTCGGTCCCTATTGACCCAATTGAGACATATGGGAGTATACAGACAAATCTCCGGCCTTTTGCTTGGTACCTTTACAAAGCTAGAGCAGGAGGGCGGAAGTAAAACATTGGAGAAATTGGTACTGGACTCTGTGAGAGATCCTCACCTGCCCATTGCTTTAACAAAGAAGGTAGGGCATGGAAGCGATGCAAAATGTTTGCCAATCGGAGTATACTGTGTTTTGAGGGCAGAGAAAGAATGATAGAATTGGAAAATTGAAGGAGACAGGAAGTATGGAAGATCATAAGAAGACAGGGTTGGTTTTAGAGGGCGGCGGCATGAGAGGAATTTATACGGCAGGTGTACTGGATGTATTTATGGATCACTCTGCACATTTTGACGGGGTAATCGGCGTATCTGCGGGAGCGATTCATGGCTCTTCTTTTGTGGCCGGACAGCAGGGGAGAAGTATTCGCTATTATAAAAAGTATTGTAAAGATAAAAGATTTATGAGTTTTTGGAGCCTGCTTCATACCGGGGACATTGTAGGAGAGCAGTTTTGTTACCATGATTTGCCGGAGAGACTGGATCCCTTTGATTACCAGGCTTTTCGAAAGACAGATTCAGAGTTTTATGTGACTTGCAGCAATGTGGAAACAGGCAAAGCGGAGTACCTGAGAATCAGAGATATGAAGATGGAAATGGATTTATTGAGAGCCTCTGCGTCTATGCCCTATGTCTCCAAAATAGTGACGGTGGGAAGCAAAAAGCTTCTGGATGGAGGATGTACAGACAGTATTCCCATTATAGCTTTTCAAAAAATGGGCTTCCGGCATTGTGTAGTGGTCCTGACACGACACGATGGATACGTAAAGAAAGCGGAAAATAAAAAAATGGCCCAACTTTTCTACCGCAAATATCCCGCATTCGCAAAGGCAATTGCGGAACGACATCTTGTCTACAATCAAACCTTAAAGCAGATTCAAAGGATGGAGCAGGAGGGAAAGATCTTTGTCATCAGGCCCAGCGTGGAGCTGACTATCAAAAGAACCGGTCATGATCCCTATGAGCTCGAAAAAACATATCAGATCGGGCGTATGGATGCCAAGAAAAAAGTTGGGGATATGCTAAAGTGGCTATCAGGAGGTAGGAATTAGAAATTATAAATTGTAATCCGAACATGATGTGCGATAGTCTCTTGTCCGAAGCAGCTTTAAAATTTTTTTAGAGAGATAGAAAAATAGCAATTTTGGGAAAGCAGATAAAAGGAGTACGGATGAAAATAGAAAAGTTTTTTGAAAACTGTACCTTATGTCCCAGAATGTGCCGGGTGAATAGAATGGCTGGGGAAACCGGTTTTTGCAGTCAGAAAAAGGAGTTGGTAGTCGCCAGAGCTGCTTTGCATATGTGGGAGGAACCCTGTCTCTCAGGAAGTCAGGGTTCCGGAACCGTATTCTTTTCCGGATGTTCTTTGAGATGTATTTATTGCCAAAATAGGAGTATTGCGAAAGGGGAGGCAGGAGAGGAGATTTCCTGGGAACGTCTGGCACAGATCTTCTTAGACCTGCAAAACCAGGGAGCGAACAATATCAACTTGGTGACACCCTCTCACTTTCTTCCTTATCTTTTAAAGGCCATACCGGAGGCTAGACAAAAAGGGCTTACCATTCCAATGGTATACAATACGGGTGGATATGAGAGAGCAGAGATCCTGCGTTTGCTGGACGGATACATAGATGTCTACTTGCCGGACTTTAAGTATATGGATGAAGAGCTGGCAGCCGAATACTCATATGCTCCGGATTATCCTGAATATGCAAAAAAAGCAATCGAAGAAATGGTGCGCCAGACGGGAGGATGCATGTTTGACGAGCAGACAGGTATGATAAAAAAAGGCGTCATCGTACGGCATCTGGTACTTCCCGGACATACAAAGGATTCAAAACAGGTGATCCAATATTTACACAGGATGTATGGAGAGAAAATTTTTCTGAGTTTGATGAGTCAATATACGCCTATGGAATGGATGAAGGGACATCCCCTTTTGGGGAGGAAGATCACAAAGCGGGAATATGAGAGGGTTGTAGATTATGCGTTGGAAATAGGGGTGCAACAGGGATTTATTCAGGAAGGGGATGTGGCAAAGGAGAGCTTTATCCCGGACTTTGATGGGACAGGGGTGGAGTCGAAAATATAAGATTAGACGGAGAATTAAGATGATAAGATGGTTCCTCTTGGGGGAAGGGCATTATATGTTTATGTTGTTTATCTTGTAAATATTAAAAAATTCTCTTTAAATATCTAGGTCAAAAAAACTAATTTAAAATAATCAAAAAGCAGATGAATAAAATCACCTGCTTTTTGATTGTGTAGGATTATACACTTTATCTTTTGTATTTATGCGGGAAACCGCATAAATGGAGTATACGGGACTTGAACCCGTGACCTATACGTTGCGAACGTATCGCGCTCCCAACTGCGCCAATACCCCTTTAAAAATGGAAGCAATGGGGCTCGAACCCATGACCTCTCGCGTGTGAGGCGAACGCTCATCCCAGCTGAGCTATGCTTCCATGCGTATATTGTAACACTTTATCGAAAAAAATCAATAGGAGAATGAAAGAAATTGTAAGAGATGCTTTTGATATCTTGAATAACAGAATGTTACTTTCTATTTACAGTATAGTCTGGGCGAAAGCCCCGGATTATTTCCGGGGTTCTGCCAGATTGATCTGCCTGATATGCAGTCTCAGTACACGATTAATGTATTGAGAAAAAGATCGATCATCTTTATATGCCAGATCTTTGACCTCCTTTATCAGATCACTATCAAGTGTGATACTGACTTTTTCTTTTAGCGGTCGCATAGAGCACCTCCCTTGTTAAAGTATATTTCCAGCATAGTACTGGTACGTTCCATGATATAATCGTTTTCGTAATGGTGGGTCCCAGGAATAGTGGGAGGAATAAAATTTCCTAAACTTACATTTCATTGTACCTATGAAAAAAGAATTGTAAGCCGACGATACATATTGTTACTGGCTTGGTTATAGCGGCTTTTTCTACACGGATTCTTAAGAAAGATTTAAGTAGGCTAAGCATTGACCACATGCTATAATGACAAAGGACAAGTCTATAAATCTGTAGTGGAGGATGGAGATGAGAAGCAAAAAAAAGCGAATAATCGCGATCGGAATTGCAGTGGTGATCCTGGCGGCAGCCGGAATCACTTTTTGGTTTGTTTATGGAAGAGGAGGTTCGACAGGAGGAGAGTCAGAGCGCAGCTTTTATGTAGATTCCGTAGCAAACATAACAGGAGTAGGGAGCGGCAGTGGCATTATTGACAGATTCAGCGGGGTAGTAGAGCCGCAGAAGACTTGGAAGATAGAAGTGTCTTCCGAAAAGACGGTAGGAGAAATCTATGTCAAGGAAGGAGACGAAGTTAAAGTAGGGGATCAGCTGTTTATCTATGACACCCGGGAAGATGAAGAGAATCTGGCTCAGGCAGAGATTGAGCTGGACAGAATTTCCAGCGAGATTGAGATGGAAAAGCAGCAGATTGCGCAGCTACAGGCGGAAAAAGCCAAGGCACCTGCGGAAGATCAGTTGGAATATACGACTCGGATCCAGACCGCAGAAAATTCACAGAAGAAAAGTGAATATGAGTATAAGAGTCAGCAGGTCCAGATTGAGCAGTTGAAAAAGACGATCAATTCTGCGGTTGTAACCAGTGAAATTGACGGAGTTGTGAAGTCCATTAATAATAGTGATTCCTCTGATTCGTATGCGTCTCTAAGTGGGGAGACAGAAGCGTTTATGACGATACTGGCAACTGGGAACTTCCGAATTAAAGGAACCGTGAACGAGCAGAATATATCATCAGTGATGGAAGGACAGCCAGTCCTTGTGCATTCCAGAGTAGATGAAGATCAGATATGGAAGGGAACTATGACCGCAGTCGACACAGAGAATCCTGAGAAAAATGAAAATGCGGTATATTATAGCGGGGATTCATCTGAGACTTCCAGCAGTTATCCATTTTATGTAGAACTAGAGTCAGCGGATGGTCTGATGCTGGGGCAGCATGTGTATATTGAGATGGACTATGGACAGGGTGAAAAGAAGGAAGGCCTGTGGCTGGGAGAGTACTATATTGTGCAAGAGGATAATAAGGCATACGTATGGGCTGCAAATACTAAGGACAGGCTGGAAAAGCGGGAAGTTACCCTTGGCGAGTACGATGAAGAACTAATGGAATATGAAATTTTAGATGGTTTGACGACCGAGGATTATATTGCATTTCCGGAAGAGGGAATAAAAGAGGGAATGAAAGCAGAAAAGAATATTGATCAGGTAATCTCCAACATGGACCAGGGAGAGGATATGAATCCGGAGGAAGATATGGGTCTGGAAGAGGAAGAAAACCCAGAGGGCATGGATAACGGAGAAGTCTACGAGGATATAGAAGGCGGCGCGGACAGTATTGTAGTTCCCTATGACGCAGATGAGGACACAGGCGG
Organism: uncultured Lachnospiraceae bacterium; assembly: GCA_902476645.1. Lineage (GTDB taxonomy): Bacteria > Bacillota > Clostridia > Lachnospirales > Lachnospiraceae > CABSEG01. Next base: position 13,288 of record CABSEG010000022.1, read on the forward strand.
TGTGGAAGATGGAATGATTATGGATGAAGGAGAGATTGGAGATGGAAGTGCGCCTGTGGATGCGGGAATGGAGGAATAATTGTGATCCTGGAATTAGACCATATTTATAAAGACTATATACAGGGAAACATGGTGGTGCCGGTGCTGAAGGATGTCAATCTTCATGTGGATGAGGGAGAATATTTAGCTATCATGGGTCCCTCTGGATCGGGGAAATCGACCTTAATGAATATCATCGGTTGTCTGGACCTTCCTACAAAAGGAACTTATATTTTAAATGGTGAGAATGTCCTTGGAATGAGAGATGGAGCCTTGGCCGAAGTACGGCTACGAACGGTAGGATTTGTTTTTCAGACGTTTCAGCTTTTGCCCAGACAGACGGCATTGGATAACGTGGCATTGCCATTGATTTATGCGGGAGTTTCCAAAAAAGAACGAAGAAAACGTGCGGCAGTGGCATTGGAAAGAGTTGGATTGGCAGATCGTATGGAATTTGTGCCGAATCAGCTTTCCGGCGGACAGAAACAAAGGGTTGCCATTGCCCGGGCTTTAGTCAATAATCCAAAGATTATTTTGGCAGATGAGCCGACAGGGGCATTGGACTCCAAATCCAGTCGCCAGGTTATGGAACTGTTTTCCAAGCTGAATGAAGAAGGCGTTACCATAATTATGATTACCCATGACAGCGGTGTGGCAAAGTGTGCGAAGCGCATTGTGGATATTTTGGATGGAGAAATCTCTGAGAGAAATCAAGAGGAGGGAACTCTATGAAGAAACTGACAATCGTATTTACCTGTATCGGAACCGTCGCCGTCGTTGGCGGGGGAGGATATGGAATTTATCGGTATATTAAGGCAAACGCCCAGCCAGTTGAGGTGACAAAGGTTGCCTACCTGAATACAGGGTGGTGGGGAAATGAGAGTACATCTACCTATGGAATTGTCACGTCCAATGCAACCCAGGAAGTAAATTTGGATGGGGAGCAACTGGTAAAAGAAATTTATGTCAAAGAGGGCGATCAGGTAAAAATTGGCGATAAGCTGCTATCCTTTGACACGACGCTTTTGGAATTGAATCTGGAGTCGGAAAAACTTAATAAACAGACATTAGAATTAGAGCTACAGGGAATGGAAAATGATCTGGCAAAATTGAAGGCGATTACGCCGATTCCGGATGACAGTGCCCAGGCAGTTTCCCTTGTGAAAAACGAAGTTCCTATGGTAGCTTCTCAGGTTCAGGCACCAGAGACGGAGGGTCAATCGGAACTTCAAACAGAAGAGACCGAATCAGAAGGCCCCAAGCTTCCGGCAGAAGAGACGGAAGATACCAACCTGCCTTCCACAGAAGAGCAGCCGGAGATAGAACAGGAGGAAGAGGAAACATCTCCTCTGGATAAGATCAAAGCACAAAAAAGATTGACCTATAAATCAAAACCCTACAAGGGAACAGGAACCAAGGATGATCCTTATGTGTTTTTCTGCCGGGATGGCGCAGTGGTGGAAGCTTCTTTTATGAATAAGATTATTGGATATAACGAAGCCGGAACTTCCAAGAAAAACGGGGGGATGAATGGGGACGGAAAGGGCAGTTATGCGGTATTAGAGATTCGCGAGGGGGATGCGGTATCTGGAGGATATCTGAAATCGATCCATATTAATGGGACATCAAAAGCGGATAAACCCTATGCACCCGGCGTAACTTGGACATTCACAAGTGAGGGAATTGTAAAAAATGAGATGGAAGTCAGCGAACCTGAGGAAGGAGACGATGTTCAGGGGGGTGACGATTGGAACTATGGAGATGATGGGATCTTTGAGGATGACAGTGAGATCTATACGGTGTCGGAGCTGAAAGAGGCAATTGCGACCCAAGAAGACGATATCAGAAGTCAAAAATTAGATATCCGTGAGGCAGAGCTCAAGGTGAGGCAGGCAGAGCGAAAGTTGGAGGAAGCCACCATTAAAGCCACGATCAATGGCGTGGTAAAAACCGTGGGTGATCCCGAGGTAGGACAGATGGATGACGAGCCGTTTCTGACTGTGAACAGCGATGAGGGACTTTATGTACGCGGTACCATCAGCGAGTTGAAACTGGATTCTGTGGAAGTGGGAGCCATGGTAGACGGCATGTCACAGGAAACAAGCATTAGTTTTATGGCCACAATAACAGAGGTGTCAGAATACCCGGAAGCGGGAGACAGCATGTATGGTTGGAGCGATGGGAATACCAATGTTTCGAATTACCCCTTTCTGGCATATATTGAAGAATCAGAAGGGCTGAATGTAAACGAGATGGTAAGTTTGAATATTCAACAGGACGCAGAGGAAGTGATGGGAACCATCTATCTGGAAAAAGCTTATATTCGTTCAGAAAACGGCCAAAGTTATGTTTGGATCACAGATTCTGATAAGAGGTTAAAAAAACAGTACATTAGAACCGGAAGAACTCTGTATGGTTCCACAGTGGAGGTAAAAGAGGGATTAAGCGATGAGGATTATATCGCTTTTCCGTATGGAAAGAATGTAAAAGAAGGGGCCAGGACTGTCAGCGAAGATGACGAGGATGAAAGCTCAGGTGAAGACGTGGACAGTTTAGACGTGTATTCAGAAGACGTGGCAGTGGAGCCAGTAGGATGACGGGAGGAATGAGATGTTAGAAAATATAAGATTGGCTTTTCAGGGCATCTGGTCCCATAAAATGCGTTCATTTCTAACAATGCTGGGTATCATCATCGGAATTGCGGCGATTATTTCCATAGTTTCTACAATTCAGGGAACCAATGAACAGCTGCAGCAAAATTTGATTGGTTCCGGAAACAATACGGTACAGGTGGACTTGTACAGGGCGAACGCTGAGTACACGTTTGACTATGAAAGCGTACCTCAGGGAGTGCCTGTGATCACAGAGGAAGTACGTCAGCAGATGCTAGATGTGGACGGAGTAGAAAATGTTACATTATACAATAGCAGAAGTTATGCGGACGGTATTTTTTATCTGGACAATTCTCTACAGGGGGCCAGAGTCTATGGAATCGATCAGAATTATTTTGCCACCTGTGGATATGAAGTGCGCACTGGCAGGCAGTTTATTGACGATGATTATACCCAATTTCGTAAAGTGGTGATTTTGGATCAGGATGCGGCCAGCAGTCTGTTTCAGGAAGAAAGCCCTTTGGGAAAAACCCTGGAGATTTTGGGAGAGCCCTATGTTATTGTAGGGGTTGCGCAGAAGGCGGATCAGTTTGAGCCGGTAATTAACTCTATGGAAGAGTATTATGAGTACTATGGCGAGGAAGCTTATACTTCCGGTGTTGTGTATATACCATCTGCTGCCTGGGGGATTGCTTATCAGTATGATGAGCCGCAAAATATTATTGTAAAGGCGGAAACGACAGATGATATGACAACGGTTGGAAAGCGGTGTGAGGAGATTGTGAATGCGAATATCAACACCTCAGACAGTGATATTAAATATAAGGCCGAAGATATCATGAAGAATCTGGAGGCAAAACAAAAGGCCAGTGAGGCGGCAAATACTCAATTAATCTGGATTGCCAGTATCTCTTTGCTGGTGGGAGGAATCGGCGTAATGAATATTATGCTGGTATCTGTCACTGAGAGGACCAGCGAGATTGGATTGAAAAAGGCTGTGGGAGCAAAAAAACGCAGCATTTTAGGACAGTTTTTAACAGAAGCAGTGGTATTGACCAGTATGGGAGGTATGATCGGCGTAATTGCGGGAATCGGGCTATCCAGGGTAATCTCAAAGATGGCAGATATTCCTGTGGGAATCAGCGTTCCGGCTATTATAGTTTCTGTTCTTTTTTCGATGCTGATCGGAGTGATTTTCGGGCTTCTGCCTTCCGTAAAGGCTTCCAATTTAAATCCCATTGATGCGTTGCGTCATGAATAAAAAAAACCACATCGGGCAGAATGAATTAGTCTGTCCGATGTTTTTTTACCGTTGAAAATGCGGGAAAAACAGGAAAAAGTGCTTGCATCTGCTCAATATTTTGTGCTATACTACCAGAGGCAAAAATAGTCACGTATGTGGATTCCAAAGACGGTGCCGGGAAACTGGTCTCTAAGGAAGCGAAAACATGCGGAAGAGAACAACCGAAAAGGAGAAAAATCATGAGTGTTATTTCAATGAAGCAGTTATTGGAAGCAGGTGTTCATTTCGGACATCAGACAAGAAGATGGAACCCCAAAATGGCTCCGTACATCTACACGGAGAGAAATGGAATCTACATCATTGATCTGCAAAAGTCCGTGGGTATGGTGGACACTGCGTATAAGGCAGTTTCTGATATCGCAGCAGAGGGTGGCACAATCCTGTTTGTTGGTACCAAGAAACAGGCGCAGGATGCTATCAAGGCTGAGGCAGAAAGATGCAACATGTTCTATGTAAATGAGAGATGGCTGGGAGGTATGCTGACCAACTTCAAGACCATTCAGAGCAGAGTAAAACGTCTGAAAGAGATTGAGACCATGCAGGAAGACGGAACCTTCGAAGTACTTCCCAAAAAGGAAGTAATCGCTCTGAAGAAGGAGATGGAGAAGCTTCAGAAAAATCTGGGCGGTATCAAAGAGATGAAAAAGCTCCCGGATGCAATCTTTGTAGTAGATCCCAAGAAGGAAAGAATCTGTGTACAGGAAGCTCACACACTGGGCATTCCGCTGATCGGTATTTGCGATACCAACTGCGATCCGGAAGAATTGGATTATGTAATTCCCGGAAACGATGATGCAATCAGAGCCGTAAAGCTGATCGTATCCAAAATGGCAGATGCAGTTATTGAGGCAAATCAGGGCGCAGAGGCTGAGGTGGAAACCGAGTTTACCGGTGAAGAAGAGACGGCGGAGACTGCAGTAGAAGAATAAGAGTATTCACAAAATAGATGGAGGAATCGTAACATGGCTATTACAGCAGGAATGGTAAAAGAATTACGTGAAATGACGGGCGCCGGAATGATGGACTGCAAGAAGGCACTGACCGCTACAGACGGAGACATGGATAAAGCAGTAGAATTCCTGAGAGAAAAAGGACTTGCCACAGCTCAGAAGAAAGCCGGACGTATTGCGGCAGAAGGCCTTTGCAAGGTGCTGGTAAGCGAAGACGAGAAGAAGGCGGTTGTGGTAGAAGTAAATGCCGAGACGGACTTCGTGGCAAAGAACGAGAAGTTCCAGAATTATGTTGCCCAGGTAGCTGCTCAGGCTTTGGAGACTTCTGCTGCGGACATGGAAGCATTCTTGGCTGAAAGCTGGAAGGAAGACACATCCATGACAGTTCAGGAAGCTCTGGCAGCTCAGATCGCAGTCATCGGCGAAAACATGAATATCAGAAGATTTGAAAAGGTAACAGAAGAAAACGGATTTGTCGCATCTTATACCCATATGGGTGGAAAGATCGGCGTACTCGTAGACGTGGAAACCGATGTGGTTAATGATGAAGTGAAAGAGATGGCCAAGAATGTGGCAATGCAGGCCGCTGCTTTAAAGCCGCTGTATACCAACAGAGGTGAAGTGGATCAAGAATATATTGAGAAAGAAAAAGAGATTCTTACCGTGCAGGCAAAGAATGAAAAGCCGGATGCCAACGATAAGATCATCAATGGTATGGTGATGGGAAGAATCAATAAAGAGCTGAAAGAGATCTGCCTGATGGATCAGGTTTATGTAAAAGCTGAGGATGGAAAGCAGTCTGTACAGGCTTATGTGGATTCTGTGGCAAAGGCTCAGAATGCAAAAATCACCATCAAAGGCTTTGTTCGTTTCGAGACCGGAGAGGGTATCGAAAAGAAAGAAGAAAATTTTGCAGAGGAAGTTGCAAAACAGATGGGAATGTAAGTACATCGGCGAAGTTCCGGTTTGAAAGGCGCGAAAGCCTTGATTTTGCTGGGTTTTTCAAAAATTTCCGAGAAAAATCCGAAGTTGCGTAACTGCGTCAGACTTACAGAAAATCGTGTATTTTTGCACAGGGTTTTGCGTCAAAATTACGTACCGAATTGCGTCAGATTAAAAAAAATTCCCTTCGGCGAAAAGTACGCAATTTCTATGAAAATTTTATAAACTGAAGGTAAAGCGGGAGCAGCTAAATTGGGGCTGTTCCCCTTTTTTTTCGACAAAATCAGACATTCTGTTTTTACGCAGTCCAGATGTGAATTGCGTCAAAAGCCGGTTTGTGAAAGGAGCAAAATAGTATGAGAGAATATGTATCAAAAATGGAATGTGAGCATTGCAGGCAGGTCTGGGACATTTTTCGAGAGTATTTTGAGGAAGAAGGAGAAACGTGCGGAGTGGACGCATATCCATATGGATTTGTTGTACTCCGGTGGTTTAAACCAGGGGAAGGGTTTGATCTGCAGGAATATTTTGAAAGCGCTCCGGAGCTATTTGAATGGTTATTGGAGGAAGTAGAAAGGTACTATCTGGATTCCTTCCAGGAGGAGCTGGGGCTGGAAGACCTGACGGACTGTCAGCTTTTCGAGAGGATGCCTGATGTAAAGAAACAGGAGCTAGAGGAACGAAAAAAGGGGTTTCAAGAATCCTATGAACGATTGAGGGATTCCTGGAAATAATTTGTAAGCAGCCTAACTTTTAAAATTATGCTATACCATCGGTATGTGATGCGGATATGCTAAACTGTTCTTAGATTGTTTATTGAGGAGGAAAAAGCATGACCGCAAAAGAACAAGTGGACTATTACCTTGAATATTGCAAATACCGCAAGGAACTGGATGAGAAAACACTGAAGGCATACCGGATTGATTTAAAACAATATTTTGACGCTGTTTCCTGTTGCGATCCGGGAAAAGAGGAAATTGATCAATTTATAACAGATCTGCATAAAAAGTATAAACAGAAAACGATTAAAAGGAAAATTGCCTCAATCCGCGCATACTATAATTTTCTGGAAGAGGAGGAGAGAATTGGCGAGAATCCTTTCCGAAAAGTAAAGGTAAAATTCAAGGAGGACATTATACTTCCGAGAATTATACCAAGGGAAGAAATTGAACGTCTTCTGAATTTTATGTATGCTTATCCGTCGGATCTTTCAGATAAAGAGGTAAAACGCAGGAGAAGGGATCAGGCGGTTGTCGAGATGCTCTTCGCAACAGGTGCGCGCGTATCTGAGATTTCCAATCTGAAAGCAGATTGTGTTGATCTGAATTCAGGCTTGATACGAATTATGGGGAAAGGAGCAAAAGAACGCTACATACAGATCGGAGAGCCGGAGGTACTTAATCTTCTCAAGAAATACTATACTGACAATGAAAAGGAGATCAAAGCCTGCGGCTATTTCTTTATCAACCAGAGGAATCAGCGGTTCACAGAGCAGTCAATTCGAGGAATGATTAAGAAATATGCCAAGCAGGCAGGGATTGAACGGAATATTACCCCGCATATGTTCCGGCACTCTTTTGCTACATATCTGATTGAGGAGGACGTAGACATTAGCTGTCTGCAGCGTATACTCGGACACAGCTCGATCAGGACAACGCAGATCTATATTCATGTGGCAGCGAGAAAGCAGGCAGACATTTTAAGGACGAAACATCCAAGGAATAAGATGGTGATTAAAATAGCAGCATAATGATATAAAGATGGAAATGGCGCAGAGGATTGGCCGGCAGCAGTGGCGGTTTTTTTTGTATGCCGTAATATGAAATGGAATATTGCAATCTGGGTTAATAATAAAATTTAATTTTAAAAATGGAAAAATATGGTGGAATCTGCTATACTGTAAGTAATATATAGGCTGGATAATACTTAATTATCTATAAAAAGATTTTGTAACGAAGATATGGGGGAATATTCATATTTATGAAATCAGATAATTTTTATGAAAAAGCAAAAAGAAAAACGATTGCAATTGTCTATATTTTTGAAGGTGAAGAGGCTATTGGTTTTGAACACTATCATGTATGGGAAAGTGATATTATTGCCCCATGGCTACTTGCCGTGCAGCAACTTCACTGTATACCATTAATCCTGGATGTAAGGACATTTGTGGAAAAAGCAATTTCCAATACTCTGCCTAAAATAGATTTTGTAGTAAACTTAAATTGCGGAAGTACACTACTATCTTCCATGCCGCTTGTTCCTTCAATATGTAGCTTTATTGGTATTCCATGTATACCATGTGATTCATATGGCATAGTCACTGGTGAAAATAAAAAAACATCTAATATTCTTGCCAAAAATGCAGGATTTCTTGTCCCTGCTGATTTAAACCCTTCAGATAAAAATGGAATATATAAACCTCTAAACTTAGGTAGCAGTATAGGTGTCCATAGAGAATTTCTGAGTGAGCTAAATGGAGAAGGAATTTATCAGGAATTTATACCAGGTTTTGACATAACTATTCCTATGATATACAATCCGGTAAAAGAAGAAATGGATTTTATGCCAACAATAATTTATATTCCAGAAAGTAAAGATATTAACTGGTTCTTGGATGAAGATTATGCTAATCCAAATAATAAATTCCAGAGTTATATAGCACATAATCTTTCTGATGGTCTAATTCAATCCTGCAGAAAACTTGCAGCAGATATAAATCTCAATACATTCTGCAGGATTGATGCACGACTGAAAAAAGAGCACTACGACTTTGATTTAGAATTAACAGAAGAAAATACTTACTTTTTAGAAATAAATCCAATGCCAACAGTATCGACTGAAAACGCATTTTTTCATTCTTATTCGGCAATAAATGAACAAGACCAAATCTATGAGAGTATAAATAAGTTTAGAAACATAATCGGAGGGGACAGTGTTCATGCTTTTGTTCTATGGAGTTCTATTCTCTCCTTTTATAGCCATGTACAAAAATAAAACGGATTAATCCCATATTTTACAATAAAGTCTTTTCGCACTCCTGTTATTGCTTCCACTGTATTATAAGCAGGCGGATTATCCAACAAAACCAGATTTTTATATTTTTGCTCCAGATATTTTGTCTGGAGCAAAATCTGTCCGCCACCTATAGGATTCGAAGTTATTCCTTGATTTAATAAATCTCTTATTGGGAAAGAGGACAGCAAGTCCATTCCTAAATCTAAATTTTGCTGTAATGATATAGACAAAATATTAAGAACATATCTTGACGAGATAAATGGTAGAAAATTGTTTCTCACCATCCCATCAAATATTTCATTTAAAACTTTCCTTAAGTGTTGTTCTTTTATAATCTCTCCACAATAAAAATCAGCTAGAAATTTATTAATATGTAGTGCTAATCTTTGAACAGTTCTCTCCTGTCCATGAGCATAATCTACGCCTTTTGAGAAATATTCCATTGCTTCTTCAGGTTGTCCTGTAACTAAATAGGCTACTCCTGTATTATTGAAAATATGTGACATACCAACCAACCCGGGAACATTTGAAATAGCTTCTTCCAATAAATTATCAAAATCTCTTACATAAACCCGTCCTGTATCAAATTGTGTTACGTTAGCATTATTCTTGCAATATATTGCATGGTCAGCTATATCATTGTTTAGAAAGATTGTATGAGCCTCATTTAACATATCTAGCTGTTGCGTTAATGAACAAGCATCCCAAAAATAAGCAAATCGAAAAGTATGTGCCTTTAATATATCGTTATTTAGATCGACTGCAAGACTATATGCTGCTTTTAAGTCATTTCCTGCACGATCATTGCAAAAAACTTTAAACAGAAGCAAAATGCATTTAAAGCTTTCAAGAACTGTTTTTTCATAAGAAGTATAATTGGTTGTATCAGTTACTTGATTTAACAAATCATTTATGTAATTATGCACTTCATTTTTCTCATCAAAAAGTAAATGAGTTCTTATTTTTAATATTTGTGGACCATATTTCCTTATAACAGAATTATTGGCCCACTCTTCATTCAACAAAACATCTCTCTTCGTCTTTGAACATGTACTAAAACACTGATGAGAAAAAGCCGAAATAAATCCTTCAATATTATCTGCGCCAGTATTTACTACCTTATAAAATTGCGTTTCACCACTATTTTTAATAAATTTGATTTGTATTCCATCTGGACAATTCGCTAATAGGCTTTTAGCTCGATCAAAGTCATTATCTTTTAAAATAATAATAATGGCTGGTCTAAAGTTGCAATCCTTATATAGTGAAATTATTTCATTCAAATATTTTGTTAAAACTTTTCCTTCTTGAATAATTATCGGATCAATTACATCTGGGCCAGCGGCTTGATGCTGTTCCGTGCCAAATAATTTATTTAGTGCAGTAACCGTATCAACTACGTTTACTGGAAGAAGACTACCAAAACATATATCAATTAACTGAGCGATCGGAGGAATTTTTTTCTGAATCCATTGCATAACCGAAGAAATCCTTTTATGGGCTATTTCATTCGTATCTATATAATTTGGTTTACCTTTAAATGATTTGAAGTATTCCAGGCCTCTGCCAATGGAAAACTGACGATCCACAACATATACAGTAAACACTTCACCTGTTTCCTTAAAGAAATCAATAGCATCCAATATCTATTCCTCCATTTGCAAATGTGTAATAAGAAGGATAATTAAGTATTATCCAACATACTTCAGCGCCGTCGAACTCATACCATTTATCCGGACAGGCTTTGCAAGGGCGATACTTACATAGAACAAAAAGAAATTATTATCACCATGCATAAAACTTCCGATAGAGCAAATGCTATTTTCAAAAAGGATTGAGGTGACGGTTATGGCAGTTGCTCACAAAGGGAGTATCTCTATGGGCCTGGTGCTGATTCCCATAGGAATGTATAAGGCGACAGTTGATAATGACATCCATTTTAACTAGCTGGATAAGGAGAGCAAAGCCCGGATCAAATATAAGAAGTACTGCAGCCATTGCGGGAAAGAAGTGACCAACGCTGATATTATCAAGGGATACGAGTATGAAAAAGGGAAATATGTGGTAATGACAGATGAAGATTTGGAAAAGATCAAAACAAAGAAAGACAAGACAATCCACATTATCCAGTTTGCCAGGATGGCAGAAGTTAATATGATCTATTATGAAAAGGATTATTATGCGGTTCCGGATACCGGGGCAGAAAAAGCATATGAACTGCTACGTCAGGCGCTTCTGTCCCAAAAGAAAGTGGCGATTGCGAAAACGGTTATGGGAACCAATGAAAAATTGCTTGTTCTGTATCCGACGAGAGAAGGGATTATTGTTAAGACGCTATTTTATTATGATGAGATTGCGGCAATGCCTAAGACCGTGCCAAAGATGAAGCTGGATGAAAATGAACTGAATATGGCGAAAATGCTGATAGAAAATATGACAAAGCCATTTGTGGCAGAGGAATACCAGGATGAATACCAGGCAAGGCTGAGGGAAGCCATTATGAAAAAAATCCAGGGACAGGATATTGTAGCAGTAGACACTGCCGCCTCTTCCAATGTTATTGACTTGATGGAGGCGCTGAAAAAGAGCCTTGAACTGTCAGAAAAAAAGGATCAGCGCAGCCAGAAACGGCTGACAGGGACTGCATAATGGATCTGTTTTCTTCGCGAGGCGCTAGCCCCATGCTGATTGCCAGCCAGTGCCAGGCATTTGATGATCCAGACTATATTTATGAGCTGAAAATGGACGGGTTTCGCTGTCTTGCTTATATAGAGCCTGGAAAAGTAGATTTGCGGAATAAGCGGAATATGAAGATGCTGGATAAATTCCCGGAGCTGGGGGAGCTGCATCAGGCGGTTTCAGCAACCTGCATCCTGGATGGGGAAGTCGTGGTTTTAGTAAACGGGGTGCCTGATTTTTACAGGCTTCAGAAAAGGACCCTGCTTACGGACCGCTTTAAGATCCACATGGAAGCGTCCCGTTGCCCGGCTTCCTTCGTGGCTTTTGACTGCCTGTATCTGGATCGGCAGGAGCTTAATTGGATGCCTTTGATGGAGCGAAAGAACCAGCTTCTGGATAACGTGAAAGAAAACAGTCGAATTGCGGTTTCACGTTTTGTCGAAGGGAAGGGTAAAGCATTCTATCAGGCTGCTGCGGCTCGTAAGCTGGAAGGCATAGTGGCAAAGAGAAAAGAGAGCCTATACTACATGGGGAGACGGACAAAAGACTGGGTGAAATTTAAGAGGATGGCCGATGAGGAGTTTGTCGTCGCTGGGTATATCCAGAAAGGACGGCGCACATACAGTCTGATTCTCGCGAAATGCAGGGAGCATACGCTGGTATATAAAGGGCATGTTACTTCAGGCGTAACGAAAGAAGTGATCAGGCAGCTTACCGTTACGGGGATCCGGCCCTTTCACATACTGCCGATGGGAAATGAGGAAGCGGTATGGGTGGCTCCAACCCATGTCTGCAGAATTGAATATATGCCAAACACAAAAGATGTTTTGAGGCAGCCGGTTTTCAGGGGATTCCGGGATGACGTCCTGCCAAGGGAAGTACAGATATAAAAATGATCAACAGCTCGCAGCTTCTGAAAATCAGAGGCTGCTTTTTCCATGTCTTTTACAGAGACTTGACAAAATATCCTTCATCTTTGTGAAGGATATTTCTGTCCTATCTCAATAAAATACCGTAGGAGGCATGTCACATGGTAAAAATAGGGATTCTGGTCATTGTTTTTGGAATTCAGCTTGTACTGTACTGCTGTATCGTTCAGGGAAAGCGAGAAGATGAACTTATGGAACGGTTATTCCGTGAAAAGGACAAATCAAATTGCAATGATGGAAAGGAAGTAGGATGTGAATGGGAAAATCAGGAGTCATAACAGAAGAATTCAGAGGGGAAGAAAACGCATCCTACCATGATATTGTTGCATTGTTTAAGATCTACCGTTCTGTAAATTGGCGGATGCAGATCAAAATTAACCAGGTAAGACACCGCTTCGAAATAGAGTACGGTATGGATGTGGATTCTTTCCTGGACAGCATTTATCAGTCAGGAATGGATATTAACCAGGACTTGGCAGGAGAACGAGAACGGATCGAAGCAATCAACCGTTCAAATAAGTTTCTGAAGATGATTGACGAAGCGGTAGAGCTTATGCGGAAATTCCATCCCAATGGGGAGCGTTACTACTGGGTTTTGTATTACACCTATATGTCCGCATATAAAGCGGAAAATGTTGAAGAAATTTTAGACAAGCTGGAGCCGCATTTTCCAAAGCTTTCGCGGATACACAGGGCCACCTATTTCCGTTGGAGGGAACAGGCATTTGAGGCGGTAAGCGGTATCTTATGGGGGTATGAAGGGGAGAGCAGGGAGCTTTTAAAGCAGTTTCAGGATACATATAAACCAGAATAATTTTTTTGATACTGTTGACACAGATTTTTCAAAAAAACTATAGTGAATTTGTAAAGGCGCATACATGGCGCATAAATCAGGGCGTAAGCCGGAAAGGGGACTTGACAATGATTATTTCGGTAGACACGGGGAACAAGATGATAAAGACGGAAAATCTGGAATTTGATGCGGGAGTGGAGATCTTGGACCAGATGCCAGGGGAGCGGGAAGAGGTGATTCTGTACAAAGAAAATTATTACAGGATTACCAGTAGACGTCCGTCTTACCTGGAAGATAAAACAGAAGATGAACGGTATTTTATTCTGACACTTTTTGCAGTTGCAAAGGAATTGGAGCGCACGAAAGGGCAGGAAGAAAGGATTGCCAATGGGCTGATTGAGGTAGAGCTTCTGGTTGGGCTCCCGCCTGCTCATTATGGGAAACACCGCAGGGCTTTCAAGGAATATTTTCAGCAAGGCAGGATTATCGACTATATGTACATGAATACACCTTATAAAATTACGTTCACAGAAGTCAGAGTGTATATACAGGCATATGCGGCTTACTGTCTGGTAGCGGGCCGGCAGCAGTTATCCAGATATCCGAAAGTTTTGGTGATTGACATTGGCGGTTTTACGGTGGACTACATGATCCTCCGGTTCGGTCAGCTGGAAAGAACTTATGTGGATTCCATGGAAGAAGGGGTTATCAAACTATACCGGAGCGTTCGGGCTGGCATCCGGCAAAGGTTTGGACTTTTGCTGGAAGAGGCAGATGTGGATGATATCCTTTCCGGCGAGGATGTGAGATTTGAGGTACAAGTGGTTGAGCGGGTCAAAGAAATTACAATGCGGTATGTATCAGAGCTGCTTGGGATCTTCCGTGAAATCGGCATTGATTTTGGAACAACGCAGACTGTATTTGCCGGAGGCGGGGCCATCCTGCTGAACAAAACCATACAGGAAGTTTGGAAAAAATACCAGGGAGCGTATTTTATTATCAATGATGTCAGGGCAAATGCGAAGGGGTACAGATTGCAGTATCTGGCAGAAAAACAGGAATGGGAGGAGTCTAAATGAGTAAGCAGGACCCGTACCGATTTAATCTGAGATTTGACGACACGGATAAAGACCATCGTAAAGTCTGCGATTTTCTGAATACATGCGGAAGGAAAAAAACAAGATACATCGTTAAGGCATTTCTGGCTTATTGGGGAATGCAGGAAAAAGAAGAACCGGAGAAGCAGGAGGAAGGAAAAGCGGTACAGGGGAAGGAGGTGGAGGAACATCTTGTGACAGTTGGAGCAGAAAATTATTCGGCAGATGAGGCGGAAATTTCTTTAATGAGGAAAAACTACCAGATGTTTGCTGCGCTTGGGGAGGAGGAAGCACTTTGAAGAATAAGCAGATACCATTTTTATATGGAATTAGCACGGTACAACTTATTGGAATCATAGGTCTGTCTGTAAATACAATGGCCGGCACTGCTGTTGTTGCGGTAGGAACAGTGGGGATCTTGGTATATGCCACGGCAAATTTATTTCAGCGGTTGAAAGAGAAGGTTTGCCCAGAATGCGGTACTCGGATTCCTAAGAGCGACAGAATCTGCGCGGTATGTGGATACCGATACCGAGAAGGCATCCCGGAAGAAAAACTGACAGAGTTTATTGAGAAGGAAAAAGAGAAGGAGAGGTCTTCAGAACAAATCGATTGTGATTTTGAGAAGATTGAAACACTTGCGGTTGAAGAGATGCTGTCTTTTGATGGAGATATTGAGAATTTCCTAAAAAGAAGGGGAAAGGAAGAAGAAATTTAAAGAGATTTTTTCCGATTTATGTTAAAAATACATGAGAAAAGTAAGATTTTGGAGATTTGGAGGTGGTAAGATAAAAAAGCTGGTTTTATTTTTTGAAAACCGGAATAAATAATTCCCGGTTTGTGACTGAATAAGTATATCTAGCCTGCTCCAGGGTAGCTCATTCCGGGAGTTTAGGGGCTGATAAAGCATTCGTATTGCAGGCAAGAAGAGAAAAAAATCGTTTTATGTAGACTGTCAGGATTTAATCCCGACAGTCTATTTTTTTGCCTGTCGGATTATGCAGTATTTCTGCGTATCCGGTCAGAAAATGCCGAGTGCGTATCGACAAAATAAGTGCAGAACATACAGACCGAGGCCGCCTCCTTTTTTGGATTTTTTGCAACCCAATAGAGCAAAAAATTCGGAAAAAGGAGTATACGGAATGTATAGTGACGATAAAGATTTGGTAGCGCAGTTCAGCGCTTACTTGAAAGTATCAATTAAACATGCACGCCAGGAGTACCTGGTAAAAAGATCGAAAATCAAAAGCAACGAATTCCCGGTGTTTGAAGGAGAAGATGCGGAAGATGAGGAGGCTCAGGATGTCCTAAGACATGCTGTTGAGTTATCGGACCGTTTGGAGCAGGGGATTGTGGAGATCCGCTTATTGCTGGATCAGATTGAAAATTCTTCTCTGTACCATGCGTTTGCAAGTTTGAAACGGCAGCAAAAGGAGATTATGGTTCTGCGCATTTTTTATATGAAATCCTTTGAGGAGATTGGGAAGATGCTGGGACTCGAACCGAAGAAGGCAGAGAATACATATTATAACGCAATCAAAAAAATCAGAAATATGATAGCAGGAGGCAGGAAGAATGGAATTTGAAGAACTGTTTTTAAAAGCGAGAAACTCTGACCAAAAAGCAATGCTGGCGCTTATCGAGATGTACCGCCCTCTGATGATTAAGTATGCCAAGATAGACAATGTTTTGGATGAGGATCTCTATCAGGAGTTTGTGTGCGTTCTGATTCTTTGTGTAAAGAAATTTCCTTACAAAGAAAAGAGATAATCTATATATTGTACAGATAAGATTGACAGACACAAAATATAGAGCTATTATTAAAATATAACAGGTATTCTTCTGCTGCAGAGCAGAAAATTTTAGTTCCGGTATAGTCCGGAAGCTGACTTTGGGCAGGAGTCTGCCGTTATATCCTATTTGCAGAAAGGCACTGATTATTTGAAGGAATAGTCAGTGCTTTTTTTGTGTCCGAGCATCTTTTGGGAAAGGAGGGAAGGCAAGGGGATATCGTAGAGACGAAAAATGAAAGGAGGAAGCGAATTGAAGAAGAAACGGGTCATTTGGACGTATGGTAATGTAATACTTCCTTTGGATGTAGGGGAGAGGGCTCGCTATTTTCAGAACGGTGTATTAAAAGTCACCGGGAGAGTGCTGCGTGTCCTGGAACAAACTGAGAAATATATTAAATTTGAGACGAAGGAATTGTGTTACTGTATTGCCTATAACGATGTGGAAGAAGCAGAAATGGTACTGGCAGCATAGATTTTCTGGAAAAGGGAGGAACAGCGGAAACAAGAATATGCTGGAACATGAACAAAAAATATGTTATAGTTGATGTATACCAGAGAAGGTAGAGGTGATAACTACGGCCGCAAAAAATAAAATAAAAGCAGATACGGTATTGAAAGAGTTCTGGCGGGATAATGCGCGGTTTGCTGATTTATTTAACGCAGCCTTGTTTCAGGGCAAAAATATAATCCGTCCGGAAGAATTAGAGGAATCCGATACCGACATTTCCTCTATTCTGAAATTGGGCAGCCATATGGAAACCGTCCAGAAAATATTGGATGTGATCAAGAAGAGCTCAAACGGTGTTGAATTTGTAATACTTGGCTTGGAGAACCAGCAGCATGTGCATTTTGGAATGCCTTTGCGGCTTATGGTGGGAGATGCCTTTGGGTATCTGAAGGAGTACCAGGAAGTTGCGAAACGGAATAAAGAGGAAGGGCACTGGGACGGTTCGGAGGAATTCCTTTCCGGGTTCCGCAGGGAGGACCGCCTGCATCCTATGGTGACGCTTTGCGTATACTATGGGGAGCGTGAGTGGGATGGCCCATTCTCCTTGATGGATATGCTGAAGATTCCAGAAGAGCTGAAGCCAGTGGTCAACGATTACAAAATGAATCTCATCCAGGTAAGGGACAGCGAACAGCTCCAGTTCCATAATACGGATGTACAAACCGTTTTTGAAATATGCCGGAATATCTATAAGAAGAATTACGAAGAGATTGCAAACGTATATCAGAGCAAGGAAATTGATTCGGAGCTTGGACTTGTAATCGGGGCGATCACCGACTCGCCGAAACTTGTTGATCAAGCCTTGGAAAGAAAAGGAGGCAGGATGAATATGTGCAGAGCGTTGGAAGAATTAGAAAAAGAAGGCATAAAAAAAGGAATAAAAGAAGGAATAAAAGAAGGCATAGTGAATGGGAAAATTCTGGCTCGCTATGAGGACGGAATGACGCCGGAAGAAATTGCCGGGAAAATGGGTCTATCCGTGAAGCAGGTAGAGAAGATCTTGGAAGAAAACAATGTATTGGAAATGGTACAACATTAAGAATACTTTATGAAGGGCGGCATAGCTGCCCCATCGCTATTTTGTATTTGGGAGAAGAAGGTAGGAACGACAAGATGATGCAGGTTGACCTATTGCCTGTGATATGTGAAGGATGATAGGGATATGGTAAGGCAGATTGTAAATGACGTCTGGTTCCTCGGACAGAAATCAGAGCCGGCGACAGAAGCGGACCAGCAGACAGCATTGGATTTGCTGGACACATTAAGAGCACATAAAGAGGATTGCGTTGGCATGGCAGCTAATATGATCGGTGTCCGGAAAAATATAATCGCAGTCCAGATGGGATTTGCGGAAGTACTGATGTATAATCCGAGGATCGTAAAACATGCAGGCCCCTATGAGACAGAGGAAGGCTGCCTTTCCCTGGAGGGGACAAGGAAATGCAAAAGATACCGGCAGATTACAGTAGAATATCAGGATATTCACTTGAAAAAGCAGCGGCAGGATTACAGTGGCTGGATCGCTCAGATCATCCAGCATGAATGCGACCATCTGCAGGGGATTCTGATTTAAGGAGAGGGACTATGCAGGAAAAATATAAGGTTATTGAGATCTTCGAAAGGGACTATGGATGCGAAGAACGGGCGGAAGGACAGACGGATATGGTTCAGGTAAGGCTATGCTCGGAAAGTGGAAAAGAGCGTGTCATTGAGACAGAGGACGCAGCTTTGTACCGAGAGGAGATCACAGAGGGGACAGAAGTGTTTCTCATTGACGGTAAGCTAAAAAGAGCCCTGGGGAGTGACTGGGTGGAACAGTGCAATCAAAAGAGGGACGCCCAGGGGTTCATTAAGCTGATGGATCGGCTGCGGGCCGGAGAAACCACAGTCTGCCCATTTTGCGGGGGGGTTGTGTCCATGACGGCATCGGAGGATGGGAAAGATATCTTTTCCTGTGATTCCTGTGATATGTATTTTAGCTCTGACTGTAAGGTACGATAGGAGGAACGGCGTTGGAACGGCAAGATATATTTCAATATGTAAAAAAAGTATATGGGACGGTTCCGGAATATCTGTGGGAACACCATCCGGCCTATGCGGCGCTGCGGATGAGCACATCAAAAGAGTGTTATGCGGTGCTTAAAAGGGAAGATTACGGGGAAAACGAAATCCTGGAAGTGCAGTATGATCCGGCTGTTATGGGTTCTTTGGTAAAAATCCAGGGATTGCTGCCTGATCGGAACGCGGAAGACGGAAATTGGGTTTCCATTCCGCTTGATGGATCGGTCAGCGAAGCAACGGTTCTGGATTTTTTGGACAGGAGCTATGAATTAGTAGAGGAAAGGCTCCACTAAGCTGGGTAAGAATCCGGAGATCGTCTAGGATATGGAAAAGGAGGATGTTGATGTTACTGGCAGTGAGAGGGGACATAACCAAAATTGATACCGTGACTGCGATTGTAAATGCGGCGAACACCAGCCTGCTTGGAGGGGGAGGCGTTGACGGAGCCATTCACCGCGCTGCAGGGAAACAGCTGCTGGAGGAATGCAGGACGCTGAATGGATGTAAAACGGGGGAAGCGAAAATAACAGGTGCTTATAAGCTTCCATGCAAATACGTGATCCACACAGTAGGCCCGGTATGGCGCGGTGGAGATCATGGAGAGGAAAAACTTTTAGCAGACTGCTATCGGAATTCCCTGTCAGTTGCTGTAGAGCATGGGATACGGTCGATTGCTTTCCCATCTATTTCCACTGGAGTTTACCATTTCCCTGTCCAGCTTGCCGCACAGATCGCGGTAAGGACGGTAACGGATTTTTTAAAGGAGCATCCGGATCAGCTGGACATTGTGATGTGGGTGCTGTTTGATGAACGCACAGAGAATATCTATCAGTTGGAAGTGAAAAAATATGGAGTTGGAAAATGAGCGTCATGCACGAATCTTTGTAGATGCCGATGCCTGTCCGGTTATAAAAATCGTGGAGAGCGTCGCAGAAAAATATCGCCTTCCGGTTACGCTTCTTTGTGACACAAACCATGTATTGGAATCTGCCTATAGTACCGTAAAAGTGGTGGGGGCTGGAGCTGATGCAGTGGATTATGCCTTGATTAACCTGTGCCGGGAGGGGGATATTGTGGTAACACAGGATTATGGCGTGGCTGCAATGGCCCTGGGGAAAAAGGCATATGCGATCCATCAGTCAGGGAAATGGTATACCAATGAAAATATCGAAAGAATGCTAATGGAGCGTCATTTTGCCAGGAAAGCAAGGCAGGCTTCCGGGAAAAACCATTTGAAAGGATCCAAAAAGCGGAAGAAAGAGGAAGACGCAAATTTCGAACATTCTTTTGTAAAAATGGTTCAACATGCAGTAGGATTTTCGAGTCAGGGAACAAAATGCGATTAAAATGCGTCTGCATTGCGATTGTTCTGATATTGACAGATGATTTTAAACTTTATACAATGATAAAGTAAAGTTTTGTGCATGTGCAAGACGCATGTGGAGAGCCACAGGATTTTACGGGTGAGGCAACCGAGGCGGTTGTCTTTTTTTATGGCAAATTTTAAGTTTGAAAGGAGGGATGTGATTGGCGGGAAAGGTCAAACCAAAACAGTCAGGAAAGAAAAATCCTATGTCGGGGAACCAGAGGCTTGTTCTGGCTCCCCGAATTGCGTTTGTCGCCTTTTTATCGGTTACTGCGTTTGCCATGACAGGGATGCCGGTCTTTGCAATGGATATTTTTGGAACTGCTAAAAATGCTATGCAAACTGTCTACACGGATGTTGCCGGAATTGCTACAGTGGCAGCAGTAGTATGTGCAGCGGTATGCTTGTTTCTGATGAATTTCTCTAAATCAGGCAGAACGGTAGATGAGTCCCGGGCCTGGCTCAAACGAATCGTGATTTGCTGGGCAGCCCTGATGACCTTGGGCGCTATCGTAGCGTATTTAGAGAAACTCATTCCAAAGAGCATGTTTACTGCGACGTAATCCACAAGAAGAATCAAATGCCGGCGCTCTCCCGGCATTGGAAAGGAGGGGATCCTGTAAGGGTAGCACATGGGTTGGCTATTAGAGCTACTGATTGACGGGATCAGGGAAATCTGTTCGCAATTCATTGTGGATATGATGGAACTGGTAACCGATATGTTTACGGAGTTACTGTCCTGTGACCTGTCACTGTTTGAGGAGCTGTTTTCTATTGTTACTGTCCTTTATAACAATGTTATTGTGCCAATGGGAATTGCCCTGCTGCTGTTGATCCTGGTCTGGCAGTTGTTCAAATCCATGTTTGGGAAAAGCGTAAATGGTGAGGAGCCGATAGAACTGGTGATACGGTCGGCAATCTCCCTGTTTTTTCTTGTTGCGGCCAAACCAGTCGTGGATTATATTTTGAGAATCGCTGGAACACCCTACCAATGGGTGGCGGGCACTGAAATCAAGGTGGAGAGCTTTTCAGGCTATGTATCGGCTTTGGAGGGGGTTACTGAAACATTGGGGATCGGAAGCCTGAGCATTGCTATACTGATGTTGATTATGCAGTTCGTTGTGGCTTGGAACTACTTTAAAATGCTGTTCGTGATTGCAGAGAGGTATGTTTTATTGGGAGTATTCTCTTATACAGCCCCTTTAGCCTTTTCTACCGGAGGATCAAAGGCAACCAATAATATTCTGGCCTCCTGGGCAAAAATGTTTGGAGGGCAGGTGGTGCTGATAATTTTAAATGCGTGGTGTATGAAAATGTTTCTTTCCGGTTATGGAAATATGATGGCAAGCAGTTACGGATTTTCAAAGTTTTTTGCAGCCACCCTCTGCCTTGTTGGCTTTTGTAAAATTACCTTTAAGCTGGACAGTTATTTGGCTTCCCTGGGCGTGAATCTTGGGCGTCCTTCTGCGGGCTTAGGGGCTATGGGACTGGTGATGGCAGCCAGCCGTATCTTTTCACGTTTTAGTTCGGGTAACGGAGGAGAAGGAAGCGGAAACGCAACCTCCGGGGACGGGGGAAGAGATCCCTCTGGTCCGGCAGGTGGGAGCAGTATGCCGGAGAGCTTTGCCGGGCCGATTCCTATGAGGGAGGAAACTTCTGCTTCTATGGATTTGTCAGATATGCCAGAGAATGAAGATTTCAGCCAGGATCATGCCAGCACAGACAGTCTGAATACAGGTTATTCGACGGATGGAGAGAAAAATGGAACCGGGGGTGTATTTGAAGAACTTGGAATTATGTCTTCGGGAGTGACCAGTGATGCTGGGAGCAATCCGCTTAGCCGGACCGACAATGGAGAAACGGAAGCATCGAGGAATGCCGGATTCGAAAATGGGTATGTTCCAGAAACAGGACAGGAAACGGCTGGAAACCAGACGATGGAAGGCGCGCAGGCATTCATGTCAATGGATGTGGCCGGAATCTCCGGTTATCCAGAGGGCGCGAGTGGAGCAGGAGCCAGTCTGGATGGAGAGGGAACTTCACAAAATGATATTCGGATTTTGGGAGAAGGACAGACAGGAGTATGGGGCACTGATGCTGGAAGCAGTGAGAGCGGCGTAATTGGCGAACTGGGCGATTATCCGGTGGAAGAGGACTTTTCAGATACTGAAGAGGATAGCATCATGGAACTGGAAGGCAGTAGTATTGAGATGGAAAACGGCTTGAAAGCAGAGGAGGTATCTCATGGAAGTGCTGGAGATTCTTTCGGAAATGTAGGCCTTGAAAGTCAGGGGCAGAAAACGCCGGGGAGCCATATGGCTTCGGCAGGAACATTTGACGGGACAGGAGGGATCATTGATGAAATAGGAGGCGATTTTGACACCGACGGGATAGGTAATTACAGCGATGAAAAACAAGAGGCAGGAAGCGGAACATTTAACGAACCAGACAGGATGCCGGGACAGGCCGATGCAACTACCCTGGCTGGACTAGGGATGACAGAAGGTGGCGCATATGCTGAGGGTGAGGCGGATGAGACCCAGGGACAGGAAAACCATATGGGAGATACCCAGGATCGATCAGCTCTCCATACTGACGGGCAGGAAGGATGGGAGGCTGGTATCGGAAATCTCCAGAATCATTCAAACTCAATGGGACATGCAGGTGAGTATGATCCTACGATAAAGGAAGAGATGGAAGATTTCGACACGTCCTTAGAAGATTTTGATAATGAGGAGATGTCACATGCTGATGCAGAAGGCCAGATGGATCATCTGGAACCTGCCGCGCCGATTCCTTCAGGCAGAGATGAGGGGCAAGCGGATCATACAACCTCCCGCTCCTCATGGGAAGTACCGAGATCAAGAGAAGAACTAAAACGCAGGCAGCAGGGCAGAAAGGGAAATCGTCCTGTGGACGGCAGGCCTCCCTATTAAGGAGGTGAGCAGATGCAGGATGAACAAAGGGATGCTTCACCGCTGGAGGAAGGAACCGATCATATAGCGCACACATCCCAGGCAGCCTATGCGGCAGCGGCGGCTGCAAAAAGCGGGGCAGCCGCAGCGGGGGCGGCAACCGGAACGGCATTGGCAGGACCACTGGGAGCAGTTATAGGTACGATTGTCACCAGTAAAACATTTTGGAAGGTAATCGCGGCAATTTTTCTGTTTCTGTGGATGTGGATGTTCATTATTGCCAATATGATCGGGATTATTTTGAGCTACCTTGGTTTTGCGAACGCGGACTCCTATGCGAATGAGGCGCAATCTGCGCAGCTTTCTAATCTTAGGACACGGGTAGAAGAAATCCTTGGGAATGAACAGTATGCGGCAGGGATCAAAGAGGTGATTGAGCAGGAACGGGACAGGAAGCTGCAGGAGATTCAGGCAGACCATGCAGAACATTATGGCGGGTATGAGCTTGTGGTGATAGACGAATATGAAACAAAGCTGAAAGGAAACATGGGATATTATCTGGCGGTGCTGATGGCAGAAAAAAGCGACAACGGCACGATCTATTCCTTCCTTGGGTATGAAAACAGCCTGGGTCTTGATATGTCCACGGACCTTAGTTGCCCCTATGATGCGTACTTTGAGGAGGCAGGAAGGACTTATAATGTCCCGGTTGCGCTTTTAAAAGCCATGGCATTCGTGGAATCCAGCTTCCAGCCGAATGTAGTATCCGGGGCCGGGGCTATAGGGCTTATGCAGCTGATGCCTGCAACGGCGGCAGGGCTTGGAGTATCCGACCCGTATGATCCGTACCAGAATATTATGGGCGGAGCGAAATATATTGCGCAGAACATTGAACAGTTTAAATCATATCCAAATGGTCTTGAACTTGCAATCGCTGCTTATAATGCTGGTCCAAATGCAGTGGTGGAGTATGGATATCAGATCCCTCCCTACCCGGAAACGCAGGCGTATGTGAAAAACGTACTGGGATATGTGCAGATCCAGGAGAGACAGACGGTTCCGGAAACATCGGATGAAACCAACGCGGCAGACCCCAAACTTCAAGAATCCTACACCATTTTGAAAGATACAGTGGAAAATGAGATTGGCAGTTTTTTTAGTTGGTCCGTGACCGATGAAAGGGAAGCTGAGGTGACAAAGACCGTCTACTGCAGGCAGACAGAAGAAGGCAGGCAAGAGATAGAGAAAACCCTCTACGATCAGCTGCTCGCAGAAGGCGCCGATGTATGGGAAGAAACCAGGACAGAAAAAGCGCAGAAAGTAGAATATACCCTTGCCCTTATGCTGAATGCCCAGCTTACAAATGTGGGAGGCGGATATGAGTATAAGTTTGTCACCAATGAGGGGCTTTTTAACCTGGTGCTGGATGTATTGGAAGTGCTGCAAAATGGAGTGGACGCGCTGAAAAACGCGTTTTTCTCATTGTTTCACTGGACAGATTTTGTAACGGGAGGGACAAGTTCGGGAGGCATCTATATGGACAACATTGATGCCTCCGGAGACATTATTACCTATGATACGGTAGAAAACTGCCAGAAACGGGTTGTGTACTATAATCAGGGTGAGGAGCCATGGGCTAATATGCCTTATGGGACAAGCACCATCGGGGGTGCCGGCTGCGGTCCCACTTCCATGGCGATTGTCATATCGACCTTAACCGGGCAAAACGTAACTCCCCAGATGACTTGTGAGTATTCGATTGCAAATGGGGAATATGTGAGCGGAGTAGGAACAGCACATTCTTTTCCGACAAATGCGGCTTATCATTGGGGCCTTACCTGCGAACGGGTCGGGAAAGACCGGATGGGGGATGTAGTCC
>CABSEG010000023.1 GCA_902476645.1 uncultured Lachnospiraceae bacterium
CTAAAAGATGTGAATGGGGCATTGCTTCTGATTTCCCAGTTTACCCTGTATGCCAATTGCAAAAAGGGAAACCGTCCCAGCTTTATTGAGGCAGGATCCCCTCAGTTGGCGGAGGAGCTTTACGAGTACATGATCAAACGATGCCGCGAGAACGTACCTGTGGTGGAGACAGGGCGTTTTGGTGCAGAGATGAAAGTAGCGTTATGCAACGATGGTCCTTTTACAATTTTACTGGAATCTTAATAAGTATCTCTGTTTTATCTGACTGCATCGATGAAACAGAGATACTTTTCTTTTTCCCCTAATTGGTTTACATAATTTTATTATGTAAACCATTATTCTTCCCGAAGACGTACGGCCTTTGCAGCCTGACGCCTTCGTTCCTCATCCATAGCAGCATAATGCTTTTTGGTAGTATTTACGTCCTTATGTCCTAAAACATCCGCTACCAAATAAATATCTCCGGTCTCCTTGTACAATGTGGTTCCATAGGTACTGCGCAGTTTATGAGGCGTGATCTTTTTCGTGGTGGTAATTTCTCTGGCGTATTTTTTCACCAGGTTCTCCACAGCCTGAACGCTAATGCGTCTGCGCTGAGTGGAGTAGAAGAGTGCTTGTTCGTGTCCGGTTACCGGGGTAATCGATTTTCGATCCTCCAGATATGTTTTAAGCGCCTTTTCCACCTCTTCGCCAAAGTATACCTTCATCTCATTACCACCTTTTCTTACCAGGCGGATTCCGTTATTGCGAAAATCCAGATCCTCCACATCCAGCCCTACGCATTCTGATACACGAATTCCTGTTCCAAGCAGAAGTGTGACAATGGCCAAATCTCTGTATTTTGTTTTCTCCCAATATCGTCTTTTCTGTCCGGTTAAAGAGTCTCCACAGTGCTCAATGTACTCCAGAAGCAATGCGGTCTCATCAGGATCCAGACGAGTGATGGTTTTCTCATGAAGCTTTGGCATATCCACCAGTAAAGTAGGATTTGTATGAATTAGCTGACGCTTATAAAAATAGGCATAAAAGCTGCGCAAAGCAGACATTTTTCTTTTCATTCCTTTTTCCCCGTTTGTGATACAGCGTTCCTCATCCGAAGGATCCTGATATGCTTTGAGAAATTCCATATATTCCTCTAAATCCACCGACTGGATATGATCCAGAAGATCTACAGTAAGAAGCTCCACAGGTTTGTCACGGAAAACGGGATTTTCCTTTTGGAGGAAATAAAAAAATACACGAAGGTCATAAGCATAAGAAATCCTGGTTCTGGTGGATGTGGTAGGCTCCATTGCCCGGAAATAGTCTTTGGCAAAAGGTGGAAGCGTTGAAAGGATTTCTCTGAGCTTTAACACATTTTTTAAATCCGTTTCTTCATGATAGGTCAAATTTTTACTCATAAAATCTCTCCTTTGTGTTGGATGCAATAATCTATATGAAAAACATGTGTTTGTCGTATAGATGTATAACACTATTAAAAGAGCCAAACTTGATCAGAAATACTATTCTTCAAATTCTGCAGTGACGATAAATCCTCTCGGTGTGTCTTCAATGTTTACTATGATTCCCTCTTTTGCCTTAATTCTGTTGTTACTCTTAAAACAACCGGACATAGCCACCGCCGGTTCAATGATGTAGCTGAAATTCATATTGGTTTGGATTTCTGAGATTTCTACCTTCTGACCGATTTCAATCAGATTGGGGCGTTCCATCTTAAATTTTTCCTGTCTCATTTTAGAAAATCCTCCTCTTTCTTTCTGTACATTATAATTCATCAGAGTCAAAAGGTCAAATTTCTAAAATAGTAAAGAAAACGATAATAATGCTTTGCCTTTCTGCCAGCCGTTAAAGACTTCAAAGCAAGAAAGACAAAGCAATTTGGGAGGGCTTATTTACTTCCGTTCCACGGAATAATATGGAACCATCAAGCTTTGTCCATAATAAATCTCATCGGTATAGATCGAATTAATCTCCTTTACTTCCTCAATATAATCGTCGACAGATTCATATTCAGATGAAATGTATCGATTTGCGATATCCCAGAGCGTCATGCCGTTTGATACGCGCACCTCGGTAAAATATTTATAAGCACCTGCATCTTCGGTTGCGCCAGATTGAATGGAGAAGTCATTACTGACACATACAATCAGTAGAATAAGACAAATGCTGGTCAACATAAAAAAGCGATTCCGAAAAACTCTTCTTCTCTCTTGCTTTTTTCTTCTGCAAAATTCTTTTTTCATAAACATATCCTCCTCTTTTATTAATGCAATAGTTAGATTCGAACATTCGTTTGCTGTAATTGCATTATATTATAAGAACACATGTTTGTCAATAGAAAACCGAACAAATTTTCGGAATGAATGTTTGCATTTTATTAAAACCTATGGTATGATAATAAAAATACAGTCAGCGCCACCACAGAATTGTTATGCTGAGAAATAATTGGAGGTACCCTATGGCTTATGGAAAAATATCAAAAAAACAGCAGGAAATCTTAGATTACATAAAGAATGAAATTTTGAATAGAGGTTTTCCGCCTGCTGTCAGAGAAATCTGCGAGGCAGTCAATTTAAAATCCACCTCTTCTGTCCACTCTCACCTGGAAACCTTAGAAAAGAACGGTTATATCCGGCGGGATCCCACAAAACCTAGGGCTATTGAAATCCTGGACGATAATTTCAACCTTACGCGCAGGGAAATGGTAAATGTACCAATTTTAGGACGTGTGGCTGCAGGGGAGCCTTTGTTGGCAGTAGAAAATATCGAAAACTATTTTCCTATCCCATCCGAATATCTTCCCAACGTTCAGACCTTTATGCTTCATGTAAAGGGAGAAAGTATGGTAAATGCGGGAATCTTAGACGGAGATTCCGTACTGGTACAACAACAAAGCTCTGCGGAAAATGGAGAAATTGTGGTTGCTTTGTTGGATGATTCTGCTACCGTAAAGACCTTCTACAAAGAAGATGGATATTACCGCCTTCAGCCGGAAAACGATGCGATGGATCCGATCCTGGTACATGGGGAGCTTACGATTCTGGGTAAAGTGATCGGGATTTTCCGTTTTTTAAGTTAATAATTCCAGAATTTAGAAGAGGGCTATATATTTGTCATTTCAGAAAAAGCGCATCCTTTTTCTTCCATGGGAAGATTGAGGAATGCGCTTTTCTACTCTCTATGAAATAGAGACATGCAACTGATTCATACAGTATTGAAAAATTTTCACATATGTTTCGTTCGTGTAATGAAGTCCGTCTCTGGAGGTAAAACCATTGGTGCTCAGATCCTGGTAGGTATCAATGTAGCCAAACCAAGGAGAGAGGTTTCCTGCCATAATGTTGTTGAAATTTACGATTGCTTCGTTTGTCACCACGCCACTGTAAAGGGAACGATCCACTGGATTGACCGTCATAAAGTATACATCAGCGCCGGCTGAAGTCCATTGGTCTACCCGGCTGTTCAGAAAATCCACATACCCGGAAGCTCTGTCAATATCATTGACTCCCATATTAAACACAATGGCACAGTTTTCGGTAACAGCCGTATCGATCTGGGGGGCTGCCGTATTCTCCAGCCAATCTAAACCGGTACCAACATCACAAATCCATTCGCAGCCTGAAAAGCTAACTGCGGAACTCATCCCGACAAAACGGGAATCTCCTACCATAATTACCTTACTATATTGACTGATTTCCCGATTTTCTCTGAAATAAACAGGCTCTTCTGTCTCTGTTTCAGGCTCATTCATTTCTGCCTCTGGTGGCGCAGCCAAAGAGTTTGACTGAGTAGATGAAGTTTCTGTCTCTGTTTCTTCTAAAACAGTTTCATCTTGTTTCTGTTCCGCCGATGGCTCTGCAATTGGTTCTGTCATCTGAGAAGTACGTTCTTTCGGATTGGTTTCATAAGAAGGAATCTTCCCTTCCTCTGGTTTTAAATCCTCTTCTGGTTCCACTTTTGGAGAAGCAGATTCTTTTAAAGATGCCTGAGAGGTATCAGTCTGCTTGGATATTAATGTAAGGGATAGCAGTCCAAAGACAAGTGCAAGGACACTTAACCATTTACGAATGGAATTGTTGTTCATAAGCCATATATTGAGGATAACGTATACTCCTACTCCTTTCCATGAATCTGACCGCTTCTTCTGTTTTCATGCAGAAGAACAATCAAGTATTCTCAGTATAACGCAAGTAAAATTCTCCGTCAATATATACGAAAAATTCGATTGAATTTCAGACATTTTGTACATTGATTTTTATCAGATAATTTAATATTATATAAACAAAGATATAGATAATTAAGAGAAAGTTCCAAATTGATTCGAGAATAAATCACATAGTTGCATGTTTACTATTCGAAATTGCCGGGAACGAAAATCAGAATTTGGAAAGAATTTCTGAGTAAATGGTAAGAGAGAAATAGAAACAGGATAAGCAATATGGTGACTTAAGTTTCAAAATCAAAAGGATTTATTTGAAGTCATGGAAATGATAAAGGAAGCGATTTCAAGAAAAGATGGCGGAAGAAATCAGAAAGATAGAAAAATATGTAGCCATAAACTTGAGAAGGCTTGAATGAAAATCGAACCGGAGTCGTAAGAAATGATTGCAAAGCTTAGTTATCTATATTGAAGAAAAGGGATTCTTGAATGTCATCAAGAATCCCTCTTTTTTACTCCTCTACTTCTAACTCTTCCAGAGAAATACTCTTTCCATCTCTCCAAATTCTCTCCAGATCATAGAACAGGCGGTTTTCTTCATCAAATATATGAATAACCAAGTCGCCATAATCTAATAAGATCCAGTTGGCAGTCTGATATCCTTCCACCTGTCTTGGCTGATAACCAGCCTTTCCCAATAGTTCTTCCACGTTATCGGCCATAGCCTGCACCTGATTCCGATTTGTTCCGCTGGAAATGATAAAATAATCCGCAAGAACGGATACTTCCGCTATGTTGATTACTTTTGTATCCGATGCTTTCTTATCGGCCAGTGCCTTACAGGCAATGCGTGCCATCTCCTTTGACTGCTCCATTGCTTTTCCTCCTTTCCTCTTTAAACTGACATATTTGTTTTTAATGTTCGTTTTGCGATTACTCCCTGATAATATTCATAGGCCTCTCTGGTGGTCTCGTCAATCACACAGGAACGCTTTTTCAGATAGGACAGCGTATTTTTTAATATCACATATAGGGCGAGGTCTAGGTCTTCAAATGCCATTGTGCGGATTTCATCTAAATTTGGTGCTTTATTTCTCCATGGTTCGATATAGTCTGCCACATAAATAATTTTTTCCAAAAGGCTCATATTTGCCTTACCAGTGGTATGATAACGGATGGCGTTTAGGATTTCATCCTCTTCTATATGGTATTTTTCTCTTGCAATATAGGTTCCTACCTTAGCGTGAAGCAAAAATGGATTTTCCGCCTCCGACGGTGTGATGGGGATCCCATGCTTCTTACAGATCTTAATCTTTTTCTTGTTTGGAACACATTTTGCACAATCGTGCAGCAGCCCCGCAACCTCTGCCTTTGGCAGATCATAGCCATGGCGCATGGCAAGAGCCGCGCTGGTATACATGACGCCCAGGGTATGTGTAAAACGGGCTTCATCCTGGTACTTTTTCAGTTTCTTTTGCATCTTTTTGAGATTGTATTCACTCATCTTCTCCACACTCCCTATAAAGCTCAAACTCCTCAATATATGCGATCACAGGATCCGGTACATAATAGCGAAGAGACTTTTTCTGAGAGATCCAACTGCGGATAGTTTTGGAAGAGATATCAATATTCGGTGTCCCTAACTTTAAAATGCTCCCCTTGTATTTCTCTTCCAGATGAGCGATCTGTTCATCTAGGCGTTGATGACTCACGTGATTTCTAAGGGCCACCACCAGGGTACTTAGCTTGCATATCTCACCAGGATCTTTCCAGGTCTCAAAGGAAAACAAGGAGTCTGCTCCCATTATAAAATAGTAATCGGTATCCGGGTGCTCATTAGTCAGTCTGGTCAATGTCTCTTTCGTATAGGTATATCCCTGATCGTGCGCCTCAGCCAGAGAAAGGGTAAAATGGGGGTTATCCGCAATCGCTTTTTCAACCATTTCAATACGCTGTCTTGTGCTCGCTCTTCCCTCCCGGTCTCTTTTGTGCGGGGGATTTCCGGACGGCATAAATAAGACCGTATCCAATCCAAATTGCAGGTATGCGTTTTCTCCCAAAATTAGATGTCCAATATGAATAGGATCAAAAGTCCCTCCCATAATGCCTACTTTCCGTCTTTTCTCTGAATTCATAGCTTCCGTCCTTTTATGGCAGTGTAATCTTTTTCTTCTCGTCCTTCCCTTCCTTGTAGAGTACGATCTTCTTTCCGATTACCTGCACCACCTGAGAATGGGTGCGCTCTGCCGCCATCTGCGCAAGTTCTCCCGGATCATCTGTACAATTTTGCAGTACATGAATTTTAATGAGTTCTCGTGCCTCCAAAGCCTCTGAAATGGCCTTTGTGATGGCAGGCGTTAAACTGGATTTTCCGATTTGAAGAATCGGATCTATTTTCATAGCCAGGCTTTTTAAATAAGCGCGCTGTTTGCTTGTCATATGTTCCTCCTATTTATAATAATCAAATTGCAGTCCATACATACGTACCGTATCGCC
Source organism: uncultured Lachnospiraceae bacterium (assembly GCA_902476645.1). Classification (GTDB taxonomy): domain Bacteria; phylum Bacillota; class Clostridia; order Lachnospirales; family Lachnospiraceae; genus CABSEG01. Next base: position 6,656 of record CABSEG010000023.1, read on the forward strand.
CTCTTGGATGCCAAGTTCCTCCAGTTGGTCCAGGATACCGGACTCTTTCAGGAATTTTTGGAAAAAGGCAAATCCCTTTTCAGAATCCAGATTGGTATAACCCAGCATCTTTTCAATCTTTGGCCCCTCCACCACATAAGTGTTCTCTTCCTCTTCTGATTTCTCCACGGTGTAAGGCAAATTTTCCTGGATCTGAAATTCCTCCGGAAAGTATTCCTGCTCAAAGGTTACTGGTTCTTCCGGCAAGGTATCTAATAAATCCCTGATATGATATAAAAGTTCATGTAATCCTTTCCCGCTTACAGCGGAAATGGCAAAAACCGGAATTCCCTGTGGCTCAAATTCATCCCGAATTTTCTGAATAGGATCCTTTCCGTCTTCGTAGATCGCATCTACTTTATTGGCAGCAATGACCTGAGGTCTCAGAGCCAATTCTTCGTTATAGCTTCTTAACTCCTGGTTTATTTTATAGATATCCTCAATCGGGTCCCGTCCTTCGGTAGAGGCGGCATCTACCATGTGAATCATAACCTTCGTGCGCTCAATATGCCTTAAAAATTCAAATCCTAGACCTGCTCCTTCCGCTGCCCCTTCGATAAGTCCCGGAATATCTGCAATGACAAATCCCCGTCCTCCATCCAGATCTACCACACCCAAATTGGGACTTAAGGTAGTAAAATGATAGTTGGCAATTTTGGGATTTGCATTCGTGACTCTGGAGAGCAGCGTAGATTTTCCTACATTTGGAAATCCTACCAGTCCCACGTCTGCAATTACTTTCAACTCCAAATCCACCCACAATTCCTGTGCAGGCTGGCCTGGCTGGGCATATTTAGGGGCCTGCATAGTAGCTGTGGCATAATGCATGTTTCCCTGCCCCCCTCTGCCGCCCTTTAAAATCACTTGCCTTCGGTTTTCACCAGACATGTCCGCAATCACTTTTCCGGATTCGGCTTCTTTTAGGATGGTACCCTCCGGAACCTTTAAAATCAGATCCTCCCCCTTTGCACCGTGGCATTTTCTCTTTTTACCGGGTTCTCCATCCTGGGCGCTGAATTTGCGCTTATGGCGAAAATCTACCAGGGTATTTTGTCCTTCATCTACTTCAAAGATGATATCTCCCCCGCAGCCTCCGTCACCCCCATCCGGCCCGCCACTGGGTACATACAATTCTCTGCGAAAACTTACATGCCCGTCTCCGCCTTTTCCGGAACGAATATAGATTCTGGCTCTGTCCGCAAACATTGTCTACTCTCCTTCTATCTACGATCTGCATATAAAGATAGGCTCCAAACCTCTCTGATTTGGAGCCTACACTCATTACTCTGCCACTGGAACGATAGAAACCTGCTTTCTGTCTCTACCTTTTCTCTCAAATCTTACTACGCCGTCAACTAACGCAAATAATGTGTCGTCGCCGCCGCGTCCCACATTCACGCCCGGATGAATCTTAGTTCCGCGCTGTCTGTAAAGAACATTTCCAGCTTTTACAAATTGTCCGTCAGCTCTTTTCGCCCCTAATCTCTTAGACTCGGAATCTCTTCCGTTCTTTGTGGAACCAACTCCCTTTTTATGGGCGAAAATTTGAAGGTTCATATTTAACATCGTTACACCTCCCGATATATCAATTCGATATATTCATTTCCGTATTGTTTCTGAATTTCCTGCAGACCGAGAATCATAGAATCCAGCAGTAAACGGGTCTTATCTGAGACATCACTCTCCAGAATCAACTCCAGAAAACCATCATCCTGTCTCACCGCAAATGGGTCCTCTGTAAACTGCTCAATAGAATTGATGGCATTCACCGTCAATACGGATACAGCAGCACAGATAATATCGGCTCCTTCTTGTCCGAATCCGGCATGACCGCTGCAAAGGAATCCTCTGTACTGTTGTCTTTCCCTGTGAATCTCAATCTTAATCATAGCAATTAACCGTTGATTTTTTCAATCTTTACCTGGGTATACTGCTGTCTGTGACCGTTTTTTTTGTGATATCCGGTCTTTCTTTTGTACTTGTAAACAACCACTTTTCTTGCCTTTGCATTCTTCACTACAGTAGCGGTTACTGTTGCGCCTGCAACATCTGCCCCGACTTTCAGACCATCGTTGCTAACTGCAAGTACATTCTCAAATGTGACAGTTTCACCAGCTTCTACTCCAAGCTTTTCTACGTTAATGATATCGCCTTCGGCTACTTTGTACTGTTTACCACCTGTTGCAATAATTGCGTACATATGGCACACCTCCTATTATCATTACTCGCTAAATATGGTGGTCATCTGCATGACACTTCAACCTCTTTAAGCGGCATCTGGATAATGATAGCATACTTCAAAGGTTACGTCAACCATGAAATACAAAAAATCCGACACAAATGACATCCTGGATCTTGCAGGATTCTCCTATTTTACTTCGATTAATTCATATTCCCGGTTCCCAAGACCGATCTTCACCGCATGGTCAATACAGCTTTCCCAATTAGTAGTCGGGCTGACCGCATGGAAATGGTCGCAGTCCTTATGTTCACTGACATCCAGCATGCTGCCTGGAATAGGCGGTTGCTTATTGACTGCATCCGCACATGCCACATCCAAAGCGACCGGATCAAAAGATGCAAACATACCCACGTCTGGAACAATGGGAACGTCATTTTCTGCATGACAATCACAGTAGGGAGATACGTCAATTACTAAACTAATGTGGAAGTTCGGTCTGCCGGAGATAACCGCTTTGCTGTACTCTGCAATTTTACAGTTTAAAATGTCATTAGACTCATCGGATGCCGGAAGTACGGCATCCTGGGGACAGACGCCGATACATCTTCCGCATCCCACACATTTGTCGTGATCAATAAAAGCTTTTTTGGCAGTTACGACAGCTGCCTCATGGGCGCATATTCTGCTGCACATTCCGCAGCCAATACAAAGCTCCTGATCCACACTTGGCTTTCCGGCGCTGTGCATCTCCATCTTACCTGCCCTGGAGCCACACCCCATGCCGATGTTTTTTAAAGCGCCGCCAAAACCGGTAGCTTCGTGCCCTTTAAAGTGGTTAAGCGTGATCAACACGTCCGCATCCATGATTGCCCGCCCTATCTTGGCTTCTTTTATATATTCACCGCCTTCCACCGGAACCAGAGTTTCATCCGTTCCCTTCAGTCCGTCGGCTATCAGAATGTGACAGCCTGTGGAAAATGGAGAAAACCCATTCAAATAAGCGCTTTCCAAGTGATCCAGCGCATTTTTTCTGCCTCCCACGTATAATGTGTTACAGTCTGTCAAGAAAGGCTTTCCTCCAAGCTCTTTCACAAAATCGGCCACGGTCTTTGCATAGTTTGGACGAAGATATGCAAGATTTCCAGGCTCTCCGAAATGTATTTTAATAGCCGTGTATTTTTTCTCAAAATCAATCTGTCCCATTCCCGCCTTTTTTAACAGCCTGGTAAGTTTCTGTTGCAGAGTATCGTTTACTCTGGTATGTAAGTTTGTAAAATAAACCTTTGATCGTTCCATTTCGCCCTCCTGATTCTCTGATACTTTACCAATAATGATTATACCATACTCTTTTCTCTACTTACAAGTTCTTTACTTGGCTGGAACAATTTCAATCCAGTAATGATCCGGATCCTCTATAAAATAAATCCCCATTGCCTCATTTTCAAAGCAAATACAGCCCATCTCCTGATGCTTTTTGTAGAAAGTCTCATACTCATCCGTCGTAAAAGCCAAGTGGAATTCGTCCTCTCCAAGATCGTATGGCTCTTTTCTATCTCTGAGCCAGGTTAATTCCAACTCAAAGCCCGTCCTCCCGTCTCCCAGATATACCAGGATAAAAGAGCCGTCCCGGGCTTCTTTTCTGCGAACCTCTTTTAATCCCAGAGCCTGCTCATAAAATTTCATTGAAGTTTCCAGATCTAAAACATTGAAGTTAAAGTGTGCAAATTGTATCATAGGTCATTCTCCTCTCTTCCTTTCCATAATTGTTCATATAATGGGCGACGTACCTTTTTCCTGGTAATTTCCACCAGGTTTAAAGGCGTTATATCCACCAAAACTGTGGTTACAGGATCCTGTCTCAGACAGGCAGATAAAAACTCCAAAAGTTTCTGCTGGTCTTCCTTTCGTTCCAGATTGATAAAATCAATGATTACAATCCCGGAGAGATTTCGAAGCCGAAGTTGCCTGGCCGCCTCCCTGGCCGCCTCCAGATTGATTTTCAGAAACGTAGCCTGAGAATCCTTTTTTTTCTCACTGTATTTGCCCGTATTAACATCTATGACCGTCAAAGCTTCTGTAGGCTGGATGACCAGATAGGCACCGGATCCAAGCCATACCTTGGGCTTTAGGGCTTCTTCCAAAATCCTTCGGATTCCATACAGGCTGCTTAGCGAAAGCAAGTTGTCCTGATAAAAGCGCAGCAAAGGCAAGTCCTCCGGCTGTTCCTCTTTTACATATGCCTCCAGTTCCTGAAAGATAACCTTATCATCGGTTATGATTTCCACCAATCCATCCTGATAGGCATTCCGGACAGATTCCAGAAAAGTTGGCGGCACTTTGCTGACTCTGCTATAACAGGTGCGGTATTGGGCCTTTTTAATCAGATCTGTACAGCGGATGCTGAGTTTTTGAACTTCCTCTAAAATTTCTTCCGGGCTTGAAGTCCTGGCATTGGTGCGGACAATGAAACCATACTCTTTGTTTTGAAATGGTTTTAAGAGGCTTCGCAGTGCTTCTCTTTCCTCATAGGGTATCTTTCCCGATACTCCGATGCCACACTTTGCCCAAGTCAGTACCACGTACTTTCCAGAAAAATTCAGGCAGGAAGTCACTGTGGGAACCTTGCTTTTGGAGCGTTCCTTGGAAATCTGTACAAGCAACTCATCTCCTACCGTAACTTCTGAAGATCGGGCCTTTTTCGTATAAATAGGCGCAGGGTTTTGCTCAATGGAATAATAACACTCCATTCCGGGCTGAACTTCGATAAAGGCGGCCTGAATGTTTCTGACTATTTTTTTTACCTTTCCGATATAAATATCGCCAATGTTCATCTGCTCCTGTTCTTTTTCCAGGCATAATTCTACCGCTCTCCCATTCTCCCAAACCGAAGTCAAAATCCCTTCTTTTTCCCTGGTTATCACTAATTTACGCTCCAAGTATGTCCTCCCCCAGCTCCTCCAGCGAGCAACCGTTTTTTGCATAGAGCTCTTCCCGGTTGATCTGTAAAGCATAAGCCTGATACTCTTCTCCAAGATAAGTCACAAAAGCTTCCATTACCAGTTCAGGCTTTAAATTATCCCTGCTTCCTGCACAGACCCGCATCCTAACTTTTCCGTCTGCCGCATCCAGGCTATGGATATAGGGACGGATATCCAACTGACGTTCTCCTTTTTTAGTGATTTTCTGAATAGAGATGGAGGGCTGCCTGTAAAATTCCTGCAATCGTGTTTCCCATCCCGGCTTTGGTGCATATCCGTCCCGGAAGGTAACCGTATAATCCGCAGCATCCACCAGGGCCATTCCATTGTTGGCCTTTCCGTCAGGGATTTGTCGATAGCTTAATACTTCCATTCCTTCCACCATGACCTGGTTGAGCCTGCCAACGGCTTCCTTAGAAGGAATCGATTCCAGAACCTCTATATCCATGTATTCCCCATTGCTGGTCAAACCGAGTCCAAGCGCGGAGGCAAAGGACATAACCATATGGGGACTAAAGCCCTCTGTAAATGCGATTGGAATGTTTGCCCGGCGAATAGCTTTTTGAAAAAAACGCATTACATCTAAGTGCCCGATAAATTTCATAACTCCCTGTTTGGAAAATTTAATTCTTACCTTCAATACAGACACCTCCCTGATATTTTCCGGCCCCGCATCCAGAGCAGCTCATGCGGCAGTTGGGGGTAATTTGCTCCTTTTTGGCCTTTTCCCATTCCCGCCATAAAAAGTTTTTGCTTACGCCAATATCTATAAAATCCCATGGAAGAATCTCTTCTTTGGCTCTCTCTCTTGTAGTGTAAAAATCCATATCCACGCCGGTCTTTTCAAAAGCCTCTGACCACAAGTCGGGATGGAATGTTTCACTCCATGCATCATAAAGGGCTCCATGCTGATAGGCCCAGGCGATTGCCGCCCCTACCCTTCTGTCCCCCCTTGCCAGCAATCCCTCCAGTACGGTGACATCTGCTTCATGCCAGTTGTAGCGGATACTTTTTCTGTTGAGCTGTTCCTTTATCTCATGGTTTACGATACTTGCCTTGTGCAAAAATTCTTCCCTCTGGTTCATGGATACCCACTGGAAAGGTGTAAATGGTTTCGGGACAAAGAAGGAAGTACTGACCGTAATTTGACACTTCCCATTCCTCTGATCTTTTGGTATTTCATAATAGCATCTTGCAATCTGATCGGCCAGTCTGGGAATCTCTTTGATATCATCCTCTGTCTCCGTGGGTAATCCCAGCATAAAATACAATTTTACCTTATTCCAGCCTCCCTGGAAGGCGCTCCTGGCTCCTACCAGGATCGCTTCTTCTGTCAGGCCTTTATTAATCACATCCCTGAGGCGCTGAGAACCAGCCTCCGGCGCAAAAGTCAGACTACTTTTTCGGACGTCCTGTACCTTACTCATTACATCCAGAGAAAAAGCATCAATCCGAAGGGAAGGAAGAGAAATATTGACTCCCTTTCCACGTATCTCTTCTATAAGAAAAGTAACCAGTTCTTTTAACTGAGAATAATCGCTGGAACTTAGCGAACTTAAAGAAATCTCTTCATGACCTGTTTGTTCCAACATCCTGACGGCATACTTCTTCAGTACCTCCAAGTCTCTTTCCCTGGTTGGCCGATACAGCATACCCGCCTGGCAAAACCGGCAACCACGAATACAGCCCCTCTGAATTTCCAATACGACACGATCCTGGGTGGCTTTGATAAAGGGAACCACTGGTGCTTCTGGATAATAGGTATCAGATACTTCCATGACAATCTGCTTTTCCACCACTTCAGGGACGCCTTTCCTGGTAGGAGCAAAGGACTGAATGGTGCCATCCTCCCCATAGGTAACCTGGTAAAGAGAAGGAACATAGATCCCAGGGATTTGAGAGGCACGGATTAGAAATTCCTCTCTGGAAATCCCCGATGCCCTGCACTCCTGATATAGGTCTAACAGCGGGAAATACTGGGTTTCCCCTTCTCCGATATAAAACAGATCAAAAAAATCTGCCAGAGGTTCCGGATTATAGGTACAAGGTCCTCCTCCGATTACAATTGGATCTTTCCAGGTTCTTTCTGCGGCCAGCAACGGAATTTGGCTTAAATCCAGGATCTGAAGGATGTTTGTATAACACATTTCATATTGAATCGTGATGCCCAGAAAATCAAAAGACCGAATTGGATCCTGAGACTCCAGGGCAAAGAGAGGGATTCGCTCTTTTCTCATCACTTGGTCCAGATCTGTCCAGGGAGAATAGACCCTCTCACACCAGGTATCTTCCCTGCGGTTTAACATATCATAGAGAATCTGAATGCCAAGATGGGACATCCCGATCTCATAGACGTCCGGAAAACACATGGCAAAACGAATTTCCACCTTTTGGGGGTCCTTCATCACTGCATTTACCTCACCGCCGATATACCGGGCCGGCTTGTCTACCTTCAATAAAATTTCATCGCTTAAAGCTAATTTTCTCATCCTATAATACCTTTTGTTGTGCACATCTGCAATTTCAATTGATAGTTACTGATTCGCTCTTTTTATTTGGCGGAGGGAGTCTGTAAACCCCGACTTCTATAATAAAGTAGAAATACCGCCCGAGTCGTATACGAATATAAATCGTTTCTGAAAAAAAGTCAATATCAGAATATTATTGCCGTTTTTATCTTGAGCATGAAATGTTAACGCCATCTTAATTCCAACTGTGCTATACTTTGAAAAAGTAATGCAAAGGGCAGTCCTTTGCTTCACTTTGCACCGGAATCGAGAAAGGAGAAATCAAAAATGAAACATACCATATTTACAGGCTCCGGAGTCGCTTTAGTAACGCCCATGAATCCAGACTCATCCGTTAATTATGAAAAACTTGGGGAATTGATTGAGTTTCAGATTGAACATAAAACAGATGCCATTATTATTACCGGAACGACGGGAGAAGCTTCCACATTAACCGACGAGGAACATTTGCAGGTGATCCAATACACCGTCGAACGTGTGAGGGGACGCATACCTGTCATTGCAGGTACCGGAAGCAACAACACCTCTCATGCCATACGTCTTTCAAAACGGGCAGAAGCAATCGGAGCGGATGCTCTTTTAGTTGTAACGCCTTATTATAACAAATGTTCTCAACAGGGACTGTTTTTGCATTTTCAGGCAATTGCAAAGGCCGTGTCTCTCCCATTGATTCTTTATAATGTTCCCAGCAGAACAGGTGTAAATATTCTACCGGCCACCTATGAGAGGCTTAGCGAAATTCCGAATATTGTAGCCACAAAGGAAGCCAGCGGTAATTTTTCACAGATTGCCAAAATTCTTTCCCTGTGTAAAGACCGTCTGGATGTGTATTCCGGCAACGATGACCAGATTACTTCCGCCCTGGCGCTGGGCGCGAAGGGTGTCATCTCTGTTTTGGCAAATATTGTGCCAGAACAGACTCATGATATCTGTCAGAGTTATTTTGACGGACACCCGGAAGAAAGCGATACGTTGCAGCTTCAGTATCTGGAATTGATTGAAAATCTATTTGGTGACGTAAATCCTATTCCCGTAAAGTGTGCTCTGAATGCAATGGGCTTTGATGTTGGAGAATGCCGTCTTCCCCTCTGTCCCATGGAGCCGGTGGCGAAAGAAAGACTTCTTAGTTGCCTGTATCGCTATGGATTGATTGAACATAAAACAGCGGGATCCGTTACGGTACGCAGACCACAGGGAACTCTGCTTTGGAGAAGAAATCACTAAAAAACTTCCGGTTGTGGGATAAACACAGCCGGAAGTTTTTTTATAATAAACTTTTCATACTTTTTAAAGTAATCGCTAAGGTGGATGCATTGTGTAGCGTGGCTGACAGAGTCGGCGGCATGATCCCTGCCACGCCCAGTGCAATCAGAACTGTATTGATGCCTACGATTTGTTGATAATTTTTTTGTATCCTCTTGATCAAAAGGTTGCTGATCCTTTTCAGCGTTACAATTTCAAACAGATCGTTCGCCTCGATCGAGATGTCCGCGATCTCACGGGCGATCTCCGCTCCATCGCTAATCGCGATTCCCACATTTGCGGCAGAAAGGGCTGGGGAATCATTGATTCCATCTCCAATCATAATTACCCCACGCCCCTCTTTACGCTCCCTTTCCACGTAAGAGGCCTTGTCTTCCGGAAGAACTTCCGAGTAATATTCATCCACACCAACTCTTGTGGCTATGGACGCAGCAGTTCTTTCACTATCCCCGGTCATCATGACCACCTTTTGGATACCGGCTGATTTCAGATCGCTCACTATATCCCTGGCTTCTTCTCTTAATGGATCCTCGATACAGATAATAGCAGCCAATTCTCCTTCAATGGCAAGATACAGCTGGGAATATTCCGGGCTAAGACGGTAAAAAAGTTCTCTTTTTCCAGCCGGAATTTGGCAGGACTCATCCTCAAAGACAAAATGATGACTCCCAATGATAACCCTCTTTCCTTCTATTTCAGATGCGATTCCATGCGCTACGATATAATGCACATTTGAATGCATCTCTTCATGCTCCAGTCCCTTCTCTTTTGCCGCATCCACAACAGCTTTTGCCATAGAGTGTGGAAAATGCTCCTCCAGGCAGGCCGCAATGCGAAGCATTTCATCGCTGTCTCCACTTCCAAAAGGAATCACTTCTTTTACCATAGGCTTTGCTTCAGTCAGAGTTCCTGTTTTGTCAAAGACAACGGTGGTTGCTTCAGACATAGCTTCCAGATATTTGCCCCCTTTTACCATGATATGGTGGGATCCTGCCTCTCGAATCGCGGAGAGGACTGTGACTGGCATAGCCAGTTTCAGAGCACAGGAAAAGTCTACCATCAATACAGCAAGGGCTTTTGTGGCATTTCTGGTTATTGCCCAGGTCAAGAGCGTTCCAGCCAAAGTATAAGGTACCAGCCTGTCAGCCAGATGCTCTGCCCGGCTTTCAGAAACCGATTTTAGCTTCTCAGTCTCCTCAATCATGGTCACGATTTTTTCAAATCGGGTAGCTCCTTTTGTCTTCTTTACGAGAATGCAGAGTTCTCCCTCCTCTACGACTGTTCCGGCATATACATAACCATCTTTTCCCTTTCTCATGGGCCTAGCTTCTCCGGTGAGTGAAGCCTGATTTACCATAGCCTCCCCTTCTGTAACGATTCCGTCAAAAGGAATGACGCTTCCCATATGAACAACTACCTGTTCTCCTGAAGTTACCTGATCAGATGGAGTAAGGATTTCCCGATCTTCATGTTTCACCCAAACCTTCCCAATATTCAGTGCCATACTTCTTGCCAGATCGCCCACAGACTTCTTATGGGTCCACTCTTCTAACAGTTCTCCGATTTCCAAAAGGAACATCACAGAACCCGCTGTTTTTATATTTCCCTTTAACATCGATACGCCGATGGCCGTCCCGTCCAGAACTGAAACCTCCAACTTTCGTTTGGCAAGGCTGCGCAGTCCCTTCCAAATGTATTTCAAGGATAATACCGTTGTATAAGCTACCTGAATGGGATATGGAAGGAATATTTTTCTCCCAAACCGAAGCAAAATTTTACCAACAAGCTTCTCCTGATATTGGGCATTTAAGGCTCTCCCGGAATTTTCCAGTACACCCTCAGGAAGCACGGCAAGGTTATATTGAAAACGCCTCAAAGCAGAGAGAATCTCTGACCTATCACCTATGTAGCAGACAGTCGCGTCACAAGTCCTTTCATATACTTTTGCCAAGGTGACATTGCTTTGCTTTTGCAGATAATATTGGAGTGTATCTGCTTCTTCACAGGTCATATGAGGCTGATCCAAGTGCACCCGGATTCGTCCTCTGATTTCATGTCTGATTATAAATTTCATTTGTATACCTCCAGAAAAACAGGGCGCCCAATGGAACCGCCCTGTAATACGTTCTTTATGCCTGCACATCCTCTTCTTTGAGATTTTCTGCTTCTTCCTCCTGCGCCTGTTCTGCTTCTTTTGCAGCACGGTCCTCATTGATTTGTTTTGCTTCGGCAAAAATATCTTCTGCATTTTCCTGTACCGTGGTAGCTGTTTTCATAACACATTCTTTTGCCCGAAGAGCGGCCGCCACACAATTGGTATAAACTTTTTTAGCGTCCGAGCTACTCAGTAGTTTCACACCTGCTGTTCCAAACAGCACACCTCCGGCAAATAATCCTAACTTTTTTAAGCTGAAAATATTCATATAACGACCTCCTTATTTGTGTTTATATCCGGTATACATAACCATGAAGAAGCAGCAAACCGCTGCCCATGCCCAAAACCTGTGTTGTTTCATTTCATCACTCCTTACTTTTGTCATGTAGCTGCCTGCATTCCTCATTATAATAACTGCTTTTACCGGTTAGTCAATGAAAATGTCAAAGTATGAGAAATTTTATCAAAAAGTGCGTATTTGAAAAAATGAAAAAGGCATTCGAAAGTTTTCTCCGAATGCCTCTGTCGATTTTTGTTTTTTGATTTTTCCCTACAGATTTAGTTTTTAAACAACAGGAAATCACCGCAGGCTCTCTCCGCACCATCTGAGGGACGATTCAGAACTCTTCCACGGTAGGCCATGGTGGCAGATCCGCCACCGTCCAGATTATAGGCATATTTACATCCAAAACTGCGGAATATGCTGACCATCTGGGAATAGTTCAGTCCCTTTGAAGTTGATCTTCTTCCGTCAGCAACCAAAAGCACGTACTCTCCTGGCTTTACCATGCCTACTGCGGTTCTGGGATCCTGATATAGCACCAGGCTGAAGTCATTTCCCTGTTGGCTAAACGGAACCGTCTTACCGTTCTCCAGCAGTACCGGGCCAAAATTAAAGGTATCCCGTACCCCGTTGCTAGTCAGATACTTTCCGTAAACTCCAAGCGGTGCCGTGCACATGGTACCATCATTCAGGATACACATCACCGTATAGCTGGTAGCATAATTTCCAAATACCTTACCATCCTTGATACACATACCAAGTGGAGATGGAATACCAGAGCCATATTCAAAGGCGCTTCCATTAATACCAATGATGGCGTTGTTGCTTGTCACTGCGCTGGAAGTAGTCTGTCTGGAACCGCCGTATGTACCATAAGAGAAGGCATGGACCATCTGACTTGGGTTCTTAATTTTTACATGGGCGGTCCAGTAGTCCGTACCATAATTCCGGTTCTTTTCCACCCGGAGATTTAACGTGCCACTCTTATACTCAATGACAGTAGCTGTGCTGTAGCTGTTGGTATTCATCCGCTCCTTTGTATTGAGCACTCCTTTTGCGTTGGCGTAGTAATACCACTTGCCACTTTTCACCCAGCAGCTCTTTTTCAGACTTCCAGACTTCGAAAAATAATAATCCTTTTTCTTAATGGTGTTGCGTTTCGTCACCATTACGCCATTGGCATTCAGGTAGTAACGCTGCCCCTTATAGGTAAGCCATCCGGTTTTTTTGACACCTTTTTTAGTATAGTAGTACCAATGACCGTCAATCTTGTGCCATCCGCCTTTGAAGTTTTTTATCCATTTGCCATCTTCTCCGACAAAGTACTTACCGATCCACTTATTGGTAGCCATGACGCCATTCTTCCCAACATAGTAGTTCCCAATCCAACGTTTTTTGGCCATTTTCCCATTGGAGCCAAAATAGTAAAACTTATGATTGATTTCCTTCCACTGATTTCTTAACATTCTTCCGTTGGACAGCTTAAAATAGTACTTGTCAGACTTAATTTTGTGGAAGCCCTTCAACTTCTTCCCATTCTGGTAATACACTTTTGTCTTTCCGGTCTTGACCCAGCCCTTTTTTGCTGCCGCCTCTGCCTGAACTGGCCGAAGCAATGCCTGACCTGCAAACAGACAAAGCAACAGCAATACCAAGGACAGGAGCCCCCTCTTTGTCTTCTGTCTCATACATTCCCCCTTCTTTCAAGTTGTAATAATTTTGTAACAGTTTCTAGGGCTTTATTGTAACAGAATTTTTTAGTTCCTGCAAGCCCACATCCGTACTGACAGCTTCTACCACTTTTTCTGTCTGGTACCCCATAATAGGTGCATTTTCCATATGCATCCAAAAAAAGCCCCCCCATATTACCAGACACAAAAGCAGTCGAAGTCCAAACGTGCTTCCACGCTCTTGCCTCTCCTGTGACTCCCCCATCTCCCCTAACCCCTTCATATTGTTCTCATTTTGCTTGGCCATTTCCCGCATGCGGGAGAGAAGTTCATCTCTTCCCCCCATAGAATCATCCTGCATCTTACCGACCCCTTTTCCTGATCTTGTTTTATTCTATGGGGTTTTTCCAGGTTTCATTCCATTGGGTAGAAGACGGAAATGCTTTTTGTTTTCCCGCAGCAGAACATCCAGAATGGTACCAATTCCTGCCAAAATGATCAGAATCGCCGCCGCAGGGATCATTAATAGAATAAAGAGCATACATTTTCCCAAGTTCGTTAATTTCACTTTTTTCATATTAGATCCTCCTGCCTCTTTCCATTACTTCTTAATTTTAGTATAACAAAGACCGTCTTAGAAATCCTTACACTGCCATGACGCTTTTTTGAAACAGGCTAACATTTTTGTAAGAATATCGCCACAGGCTTTTCTTGACGCAGTACCTGAATTCCTTCATAATAAAAGCAAAAGTAAAAAGGAGTAAGATTTATGATACAGCGGGAAAAATTTCAGTTAAATTACATCAAAATGGAACGCCAAAGCGGAAGCTATCAGGGTATGCGCTTTACCTTTCAACGCCAGGAAGACGCTCTCTGCGTCATTCTCTACCCGGAGCCCTATTGTCTGGAGAAAACACCGGATGAAAAAAAGAAAAAGGCGACCTTTCCACTGACAGAGAAAGGTCTGGATGAGGCTGTGGCCTGGCTGAATGAAGAATATGAGAAACACCCTTCCTACTGGAAGGAAATTTATGCCAATCGCATGAATCCCTGACATTTTTGTAAAATCGGATTGCAGTCTTTGTGATAAAGTGGTAAATTATAGGTGCAAAAGGAAAGAAAATTTGTATAATAATTATCACAATCATGAAGGGGGAGCTTATGAATCTATCAAAACAAACAAAAGCAACATGGTTAAGCAAAGGATTTGTCTGTCTTCTTGCTGTCGCAGGAGGTCTGGCTTTCCATCTTGGAGCAAAAATTGTTTATGCTTCTGAGACATCTGCAATAGAGGCCACGGCCCGGTCTGATATCGCCATATCCTTTGAACAGAATTATGCGGCTGTGGGAACTGCCCTGACGGTTTCCGCTGAAAATTTAGAGGAAGGAGATACCCTTTCCTATACCTGGACATCTGACGGTCATATTCTCACCGGTGTGACTGGAAATACTTACACTCCAACAGAGGATGATTTAGAATCAATAATTCAGGTAACGGCTACTTCTCAAAAATATGGTACAAGTCGTGAGATTTCCATGTATTGCAGCGAGCTCCCCGTGGTCTACATCGATACCGAAGATGGGCAGGATGTGATTGAGAAAGAGCAATATAAGGAGGCACATCTTCGCCTCCAGGGAAATCAGGAGTTCTCTGACCCTTCTGTTTTATATGATGGCGTCACAGAAATAAAGGGGAGAGGCAACTCTACCTGGGACTACGCAGTGGCCAATGGGTTAAAAAAGCCCTATAAACTAAAGTTGGATGAGAAGGCCGATATCCTTGGCATGGGAAAAAATAAACACTGGGTGCTGCTTGCCAATGCCATCGACCACACAAATATGCGCAATCAGCTGATCTATGACTTTGCCAGGGATATCGGTATGGAATGTTATATGGATTCCAAACCAGTGGTAGTTCTCCTGAATGGGGAGTATTTGGGCATGTATCTTCTTTGTGAACACAAACGGGTAGATGAAAACAGAATTGATGTATTCGACTGGGAGGGCCTGGGAGAGGATATCGCATCGGAGATAGCCGATCAGGAAGACCTTTCAAAGGACCAGAAAAACGCTCTCGAGGAACAGATGAAAACAGACTTTAGCTGGTACGATTCCGGTAAAGTGACCTTCCAAGGGACTTCCTACCAGGTTGAGGATTACTGGGAGGAAGAAATTCCGGAGTTTACCGGTGGATTTGTCTTTGACATGGATTTTCGGTTGGATGATCCAAAGTACATATCCAAATTCCGAACGGACTACGGATACCCAATGTTCTTTGAGGCACCGGAGTATGCGGCTACCAGCAATACCATGTTTCAATATGGGAAGACTTACCTTCAGGCATTCGAGAACGCTATCCACAGTGATGACTTTTATTCCACCTTCCAGGGAGCGACGTATCACTATAGTCAGCTATTTGATATCGACTCTTTGCTTCAAAACTGGTTTATTGTGGAATATACCATGAATTGGGATGGGATGAAAAACAGTACCCTAATGTACAAAGATTTAGATGGCCCCCTGAAAATGGGACCTGCCTGGGACTTTGACTGGTGCTGGGGGAATATTAATATGTATAACAATACCACACTCTACGTTATGAAAGGTTGGCATACTACGGAAGAGAGCTTTTGTGAACAACCTTATCAACGGGAAAACTGGAACCGGTATTTGGTATCGGATCCCTACTTCGTGACCTTGGCCTACGAGAAATGGAAGGAAATTCGCGAACCGATCATCGGGGAAATGATTCGGGATGGAGGAAAGATCGATCAACTGACAAAGCTTTACTGGACAGCTTCCAAGGCAAATGACGAAAAATGGTCCTATTCCTATCCCTTGTATAGCGGCTACGGCATTACGAATGGGCAACCCACTTACAAACATAGCGAACTATATGAGGACGCTGTCAATTCCATGAAGTATTTTATAACTGAACGTGTAAAATGGATGGATCAGCAATTTACATCCGTGGAGCACCTATTGACCTCCCTGGGGCGCTATCAGGCCTCATCAGACCTTTGGATAGAGGATATTGAAATCCCGGAACAAGGAGGCGCCATGGTAAGCGCCCGTATCACCAACAGCGAGGCTGATGCCATATCCTTCTATGTCAATGGTATTTTTATGGGAAGCAGTCCGGTAGAAAGTGGAGAGGCTACTTTGTATATTCCCCAGTCTGCCATCCGTGAGAAAAAAGGTGCCCTTAATACCGTACAGATACGCGCACTGGACGAAAATGAAGATTTTCTGAAGGACGCAGGCAAACCGATTAGTAATTATAAGAATTTCCAGTCTGACTGGTCAAAGCCTCAGGCAGATCTCACAGGAAAGGTTGTCATCCAGGGAATCACAAAGGTAGGAAGTTTACTTACTGCATTGGTGACAGATACCAATAACAGCGGAGAGCTTCAATATCAATGGTTCGCAAACGGTGTGGAGGTTCCGGGTGCTGTGAACAAGACGTATCTGCTCACTGCCACGGACGCTGGAAAACAGTTGTCCGTGAAGATCACCAGCAGCGTGGAAACCGGAAGTCTGCACAGTGCCCTAACTGACCCAATACTAGGAGAGACAACTACGGATGACACGAAACCGGACACTGAAAAGCCGTCGGCCGAAGTCCCGTCCGGATCGGTACCGTCACCGGAGAGCCAAGTGCAATCTATCCGATTTTCTTCCCGGGAATGTCTGCTGGCAAAAGGGAAAAAGATGCGCCTGAGCGTTATAGTAACTCCACAAGATTGTGTCCTTGGCGGCATAACCTGGACCACATCAGATTCTTCCATCGTATCGGTGAACACCGCCGGACAGATTCAGGCAAAGAAAAAAGGGGCGGCCATCATCACGGCGAAGACTCAAAATGGAAAAACAGCACGGGTCAAGATTATCGTGAGTGACGTTCGTTTAAAAGTGTCCTCTATTAAAATGCAAAAGGGTACTTCCACAAAGCTGCTCGGTATCAAAACCAAATATCCTTCCTCGGATCGGGTGGCATCCTGGAAATCATCTAATAAGAAAGTGGCTGCGGTAAACAAAAACGGGAAAGTCACAGCTAAGAAAAAGGGAACAGCCAAAATTACTGTGACTATGAAAAGCGGCGCCAAGGCATCTTACCGTTTGACGGTCACTGAGAAACCAATAAAGACGAAAAAGTTAAAAGCCGTATCTAAAAGGCAAACTATGGTCCTGCACAGCAAGAAAAGACTTCAGCTTCTACGCACTCCATTAACCGCCAAGGATCAGCTGACGTTTAAAAGCTCTGATCCATCTGTAGTCAAAGTATCGTCAAGAGGTATCTTAAGAGCAGTGGGAAAAGGAACCGCATCCATTCGGGTTCGCGCATCCTCCAAAGCCTCCGTTGTAATAAAGGTACAAGTACGTCCCTCTGCTTCCAGACGAAAGTAGCACTTTCAGAGCCGCTTTAAATCCTGTATCCTTTCTGAAAAAGGCCGGAACCTGAATTTCACACAGGCTCCGGCCTTTCTTGAGTCCTATCTTCCTTTTCCTAACCTCCATCAAAGTAAGCCTGCGAAGAAAGACGCAGCAGCCACTGTCATCAATCCGGCTACAGCGATGGAGAGGCTGCTCATCGCGCCTTCAATCTCACCAAGTTCCATAGCTTTGGTGGTCCCGACAGCATGTGCGGATGTCCCAAGTGCCAATCCCACTGCAATTGGCTCGTATATATGAAACAAGCGACATACAACTTCCCCAATAATGTTTCCCAACACTCCTGTCACAATAATTACAGCTACGGTGATGGTAGTAATACCTCCCAATTCATCGGAAACCCCCATTCCAATAGCCGTGGTAATAGATTTCGGTAAAAGTGTTACATAGTATTCGTGGCTCAATCCAAACAGATATGCCATTGCCAACACACTTCCCATGCTGGAAATGACTCCTGCAAAGATTGCGCAGAATACAGCCATGAGATGTTCTTTCAGCAGATTAAGCTGCTGGTATAAAGGGACGGCAAGACATACGGTTGCCGGTGTTAAAAGATAGCTTAAATATTTAGAGGAATCAGAAAAAGATTCGTAATCGATACCGATAATCTGAACAACTGCAATGACGAAAATAATTGACAACAACAGCGGATTCAAAAAGCAGAGTTTGAACCGCTTCCTTATCCACATTCCCAGGGCATACCCTGCAATACATAGAGCTGTTCCAAAATAAAGAGAATTATTTAAAAAATCTTTCATACTCCGACTTCCTTTCTTTTCTTCCTGCAAATCAGAGTCTGCGCTACCTTTCCGGTAACCACCATGACAATCACAGTGCTTACTGCCGTAATGACAATCACAGGAAACAATACTTCTTTTAAGGCTGGCCATACAGAAACTAGCCCAACGGAAGCAGGAATAAACATTGGAGGCATAATATCGATCAAGAAATCTGCCGCTACTTTTACTTGTGAAAGCTTGATGATTTTCGTGGTAAGCGCAAATAACATCAGGATCAGTCCATAGATACTGGCCGGAATTGGCAGCGGGAGGAGACGGTAAAGTATTTCCGCCAGAAATGTAATCGTCAGAATGATTCCAAATTGATACAATAACTTCATCTTCTATCCTCTTTTCCTTAAATATATCTGTGCTATTTTAGCTCCATTTTTTTCTTTCGTCAATAAAAAAACCTGCCGGATCGACAGGTTTTTTCAAAGAAAAGAGCGCGAGACGGGACTCGAACCCGCGGCCTCGACCTTGGCAAGGTCGCGCTCCACCAACTGAGCCACTCGCGCGTATTGTATCTTCTTTTTGTACAATACGTAATATACTATAAATCCTCCCTTTTGTCAACTATCTTTTATGATTTAGGCAGTATACTAAGCACATACTGATTGTTAGGAATCGATTTATGGTTGATATTTTCCAATTTAATCAAATCCACGTCCACCCAGATTTCTTCCGCCGCAATCAAAACATTAGCAAACATAATACCGAAGTTAAACTCATTAAACTTTCCAAAGGCACTATGACTGACCACTGGTTTTTTTGAAAACACATGGATTCTATTTTCATAGGCCACGAATCTCCATGGTTGGCTGTTAAAACTGGAAGGGGCCAGTCTGGCCACCTCCAGTAGTTCTTTCACCCAAGCCTTAGGTTTTTCCTTGTAGACGCACAGCTCCTCCATAGACAGTCTCTTGGCCTCATAATCATGGCGAATGACAGGTCCCTTTCCCAGTCCGAAAGCCAGCACGATCACACAATGCATTCCGGCTTCTTCCATTTTCTTATCCTTTTTCCTGACCGTTCCCATAAAACAGCTTCCCAGTCCCTTGGTAGTTAAATAGAGAGAAAGCTGCTGCATAATATATCCGGCATTCATATCGCTTTTTTCCTTCTGTTCTGCAAATACTGCCGCATAATAAGGAGCGGATATGTTGGAAAATCCGCTGAATTTTTCTTTTTTCTTAATACTCTCGTATATCACAACCTCTGTCCGAATCTCCGGAAACAAAGGGACAATCTCTTCCAGAAAGGCAGGTATTGAGTTTAAAATGGTATCATCCACAGCCTCCATGCGAAAACTTTTCACAGATCGGCGCACAAACATCGCATCGTATAAATTCATTCATCTCACCTTTTAATCAGTTTGTAACAATATTGTAACATGTTTTCCGGTATTTGCAACAAGAATTTATACTTTTTCTCCCGATTTCTTTTAGTTCGCTTCTTTCAGATAGGAGGCAAACACCTGAAAGGCCTCATCGATAGGTTTAGGGCTTGTCATATCCACATCACAAAGTTTCAACAGTTCGATGGGCTCCATAGAATTTCCACCGCTTAAGAACTGTTTGTAGCGCTCCACGATTCCCTTTTCTCCTTTTAGAATCCGATTGCTGATGGAAATCGCCGCGGAAAATCCAGTGGCGTATTGGTAAACGTAAAATGGCGTGTAAAAATGGGGAATCCGGGACCATTCATAAGAAATTTCCGGATCTAAAACTACAGCCTTTCCAAAATAGTCTTGGTTCAAATTACGATATAAACCACAGAGAACCTCTGAGGTTAAAGGTGCTCCTTTCGCTGCCATCTGATGTGTCTGCTTCTCAAATTCCGCAAACATGGTCTGGCGGTACAGAGTTGTGCGAAACTGCTCCAAAAAATAGTTGACAAGATAAAAACGTTCTTTCTCATCTTCTGCGTGCTCCAGGAGATGATGAATCAAAAGGGCTTCATTACAGGTGGAAGCCACCTCTGCCACAAAGATCCGGTATCCCGCATAGAGATAATCCTGTGCCTGATCAGAATAATAAGAATGCAACGCATGGCCCATTTCATGTGCCAGGGTAAAGACACTGTTTAGGTTTCCCTGATAATTTAAAAGTACATAAGGATGGGTTCCATATGCTCCCCAAGAATATGCTCCCGTACGCTTTCCTTCATTCTCATACACATCAATCCAGCGATGATCATACCCTTCCTGTAAAATGCGCTGATAATCGTCTCCCAAGGGAGCAAGCCCAGCTTTTGTGATTTTCTTCGCCTCTTCAAAGGAGATCCTGCGATCCGGCGCCTTTGCCATGGAAACGTACAAATCGTATATGTGCAGTTTTTCAAGCCCCATACGCCTTTTTCGAATTTCCATATATTGATGTAACAAATCCAAATGCATGCGAACCGTGGAAATCAGATTGTCATACACGGATACCGGAATATTGCTGCCATCCAAAGCGGCCTCCAGGGCAGAATTGTATCCCCTCTCCTTTGCAAAAAAGGCCGCCTGTTTTGCGTTTGCCTCGTATACCGCTGCCAGCGTGTTAGAAAATTGACCATAGCTTCCATGGAGCGCGCGAAAGGCCTCTTTTCTTACCCGTCTGTCTTTGCTTTCCATATACCGAAGATAATTCCCCTGGGTTAGAGAGACATCCATTCCCTGTTCGTCCTTGATCTGTGGAAAGGATAAATCTGCGTTCTGAAACATGGAGAAAATATTGGAAGGTCCCTGCCCCAACTCTTCGGCTCTGGCCATCCAAGCTTCTTTATCCTCTGAAAGGGTATGAGCCTTTCGGCGAAAAATCTCTTCCAGGAATCTGCGATAGTTTCTCAACTGCTTCTCCTCATCCAAAAACCGTGTGAGGGTCTCCTCCGGTATGCGAATCAATTCCGGTTCCAGGAAGGAAACGGCCATATTCAACTGGTTCATCAGGTTTTGTGCTTCCATGGCCATTTCCTGGCAATGATGATTTCCCATATCCTGATGCATACTCTGATTGGCGTATACATAGATCTTCTCATTGCGCAAACTCATCCTGGAGAAGGCGTCCAAAGCCTTTAAAAGCGTCTTGGCACTTTTACCAAGCTTACCTTGATAGGAAGTAAATGTCCGGATCTCTTCTCGCAGTCTTTTCAGATCTGCCTGATACTCCGCTTCTGTTTCATATAAATCTTCCAATGCCCAAGTATTTTCCTTTTTTACCTCTTCTCGCTTCATTTTGCCTCCTTATGATCTAGCTTTACGCTGTCCCTCTTTTCTGAATGACAAACAGAACACTCTCCGTCTTATCCTGAATCTTCCACTGTTTAAGAAGAGAAAACTGACCAGTTCTCCGAAGGCAATGCAAAAGCAGGTCCGGTTCCGTGGAATACAATAACAGAACTCCACCGTCCACTAATACCTCCGCTGCCGTCCCAAAAAAGCACTCATAGAGATTATGAATCTCATCCCTTCCTTTTGATGGAGTGATTCCTGGCAGATTACTAATAATTTCGTCAAAGAGATACTCATGATGAAAATCAAAAAAATTTCGGTTGATAAAATGTATCGTCCTCTCTGCTATTCTTGCATTCTCTCTTCCCTTTAAAATGGCCTCCTCGTATAAGTCAATCCCGTACATATCCCCCGTCTTATTTAAGAAGGATCTCTCAAGAAGCATTGTACCCACTCCACAAAAGGGATCCAGCACTTGTGCTCCCTCTTTCAGATAATCTTTCGCTAGCTGCATAAACAAAGCTGCATTGACAGGAGAGATGGATGCGGCTATTGTCTGTTTTCGATATGCAAAGCGACGATCTTTCAAAGTATAGAGCTTAAGCAACGGAATAAACCGTCCGGCCTTATTTTCCACCATTCTGATTTCTACCTCATATCCACTGGGTAGATTCCGGAGCTTTCCATCAGAAAAGAAATCTAACTGAGTCGTCAGTTTCTTTAAAAACTGGGCTCTCTCCTCCAGAGACATGCGACTCTTAACCTCTATGCGATAATAAAAAGGCGGTCTTCCATCATGCATCCTTTCCAAAAAAGGCAACAAGTCGGATTTTGCAAGCTGGGCCGCCGCCTCCCGGGGATCCGGTGATAAAAGTGCGGTTCTCTGAACTGGAAACAAGATCTCTGAGTAGGTGCGGATAGGCAGAATACGGTCTAACTGGCTGGTTTTGAACTTTAGTCCTCCAGCCAGCATTTTCAGATCCTCTGTCTCCGGTAACTGCTCCTTTGTTGCCTCCCTGTGATTTCGATTCGTAAGCAAAATCACTTCGGATTCTTCTTTCATCCCACAAAACGGATGGGTTTTCGGCCTTTCATAGCGAAACACCATCCTGCGCAGAATCGTCAGCTCCTCTTTCCAGTGCTTCTGGGACTCTGTCGCTGGCACCTCCCCTTCTAAATATTTCAAACGGTTTTGGAGCGCCGGAAGAAATTCCTGATAGTCATAATGTTCCATGGCCTTTAAGTAGCTGCTTTTGACAAATTCCTGCGTCTCTTCTTCATAAGCGCTTAACAAAACCTCTTTCAGATCCTCGTCTTCCAGCATTCCCAGTATCAGTGCTGTATTTTTACGAACCTTTGGGTCCTCATGTTTAAGGAAAGGAAGTAGCCGGGAATAATCTCCCTCAAGCATATAAGCAAATTCCCTTTTTTGCTTTTCCTCCCCCAACTCCTGTTTTAAAGCAATCAGGTTTTTCCTGACCTCGATTCCATTTAAGATTTTGTCATAAATATCTTTCACCATAGGTATTCTTTCTATTCTCCATTCTCCTGAATATACTTTGCCACATCCTTCTTAAACTTCTGCCACTTATCTTCGTGCTCCACAAAATATTTCGGGCATTCCTTTCCGGTAACATCGTAATGGCGAATCACATCGTCAGTGGTTAAGTCAAATTTCCCGCACAGGAAGGCCACCAGTTCTACCAAAGAATCATAGGTGGCATCCGTAAACTTTCCGGTTTCATCCGGATGACAACATTCTATGGAAACGGTATCGTGATTCCTGCTGTTAGAGGCATAGGCAATCTCCGCCGTTGGGATACACTGAATAATCTCCCCTTCCATACCAATGACAAAGTTACTGCTTACCTGATTGTCCTTGGTATCCTTCAAACTTTCAAAATAATCCCGGTTGTTTTGGGCCGTACTTCCTGGGTTCGCTGTATAGTGGACAACTACCCCCTGTACCCCGTCCGTGTGGATGCCTGGCCTGGAATATTCATTTACCGTCAAAAGCTGAACGTCCAATTCCGGCATAGGAACCTGCTTGGTGGGATTGCCGATACCGGAAGAATCCCCATCCAGAGTATGGAGCGTTCCAATGGAAGGGGCAAAGATACGGATGGCGCCTCCAATGATAAAAATAGCTCCCAGACAAGCCACCCCGGCAATTGCAGTTCGTCGTATAATCTGTCTTCGTCTTTCTTCCTGCGTCATTCTGTGACGTCTTGGTCTTGAATAGTTCTGTCTCTGTGTCATCTTGTCGTCCCTTTTCCCCTCTTATGGAAGAAATCCGGGGCAGAAAAGCTCTGCTCCGGATTGTACTTTACTCGTCTACACTGTAGTTTGGCGCTTCCTTGGTAATATGGATATCGTGAGGATGAGACTCCTTCAGGGAAGCCGCAGAAATTTTCACAAATCTTCCTGTCTTTTTCAAAATTTCGATGTCCTTTGCTCCACAGTATCCCATACCGGCGCGCAGACCGCCCATTAACTGGAAAACCGTATCTTCCACGCTTCCTTTATAAGCCACACGGCCTTCTACCCCTTCCGGAACCAGTTTTTTGGCATCACTCTGGAAATAGCGGTCCTTACTTCCATTTTCCATGGCCGCGATAGAACCCATGCCGCGGTATACTTTATACTTTCTTCCCTGGAACAACTCAAAAGTTCCAGGGCTTTCATCACAGCCTGCAAAAATGCTGCCCATCATACATACATTGGCTCCTGCCGCAATAGCCTTTGTCATATCTCCGGAGTACTTAATTCCCCCGTCTGCAATAATGGGAATGTCGTACTCCTTGGCCGCCTCATAGCAATCCATAATAGCCGTAATCTGCGGAACTCCGATTCCCGCAACCACGCGTGTGGTACAAATGGAACCAGGTCCGATACCTACCTTCACGGCATCCACGCCTGCCTCAATCAGGGCTTTTGTGGCTTCTGCAGTGGCCACATTTCCAGCAATCACCGGAAGTTCCGGATAGTTCTCCTTGATCATCCGTACACAGTTCAGGACATTTGCGGAATGTCCGTGAGCAGAGTCCAGGACGATCACATCCACATGAGCTTTCACAAGAGCTTCCACCCGTTCCAGCACATTGGCTGTGATCCCAACTGCCGCTCCGCACAGCAAACGTCCCTGGGCATCTTTAGCGGAAAGAGGATATTTGATCTGCTTTTCAATATCCTTAATCGTAATTAAACCTTTTAAATTAAAGTCATCGTCTACAATGGGAAGTTTTTCTTTTCTCGCCTTGGCCAAAATCTTTTTAGCTTCTTCCAGAGTAATCCCCACCTTTGCGGTAATTAATCCTTCGGAAGTCATCGATTCTTTTATTTTTTTGGAAAAATCCTCTTCAAATTTTAAATCACGATTGGTAATGATTCCTACCAGTTTTCCATTTTCTGTAATAGGTACGCCGGAAATTCGGAATTTTGCCATTAATTCATTGGCATCCTCTAAGGTATGCTCCGGTGATAGATAAAAAGGATCGGTAATAACGCCATTCTCGGATCGTTTTACCTTATCCACCTCGTCGGCCTGTGCTTCGATGGTCATATTTTTGTGAATGATGCCAATTCCACCCTGTCTGGCCATGGCGATCGCCATCCTGTGTTCCGTGACCGTATCCATCCCTGCACTCATCATCGGAATATTCAGCTTAATGGTTTTTGTCAGATGTGTGGAAAGATCTACCTGATTTGGAATCACTTCCGAATAAGCAGGAACCAATAGCACATCATCAAAAGTTATGCCTTCGCCAATAATACTTCCCATTTTTTTATCCTCACTTTCTATATTCTTGTTAGTCCCAATAGTCTACCAAATCTGCCACGGACTGTCAACTTAATTTTACTTTTTGCGGGGCAATTCGATGCATATCTTCCATAATCCAGCGATTGGGCTCGAAAAGAATCTTCCATCCCCCTTCTCCTCTCTCATTCCTTTCTTCGATTATTATAGCTGACTTTTTCAGATAAGAAAAGAGCTTCTTTTCAAAAAAAACAAGGCAGAAAAGAAATCTGCCTTGTTTTTTAAAAAACTTAAATGTTACATCATTCCCATTCCCGGATTTCCTGCAGGCATAGCCGGCGCATCCTCTTTAATATTGGCCACACAGGACTCTGTGGTCAGGAAAGTAGCTGCCACGCTGGTAGCGTTCTGCAGGGCACTTCTTGTCACCTTTGCAGGATCCAGGATGCCAGCCTTTACCATATCCACATATTCTTCTTTGTACGCGTCAAATCCAGTGCCTTCTTTAGACTCTTTTACCTGATTGATAATAACGGCACCTTCCAGCCCTGCGTTTGCCACAATGTGGTACAAAGGAGCTTCCAGGGCTTTTAAGATCACCTTGGCACCTGTCTTCTCATCCCCATCCAGCTGATCTACCAATTCTGCCACCTGCTTAGAAGCGTGAATGTAAGCAGAACCACCTCCTGCTACAATTCCTTCCTCTACGGCTGCCCTTGTGGCATTTAAGGCGTCTTCCATACGAAGCTTGGCCTCCTTCATTTCTGTCTCGGTGGCCGCTCCCACACGGATTACCGCAACGCCGCCTGCCAGTTTTGCCAGACGCTCCTGCAGTTTCTCTTTATCAAACTCAGATGTGGTCTCCTCAATACTTGCCTTAATTTGGCTGATTCTGGCCTGGATTGCATCCTTATCGCCAGCTCCGTCTACGATAACGGTATTTTCCTTCTGTACCTTTACCGATTTTGCACGGCCAAGCTGTTCCATTGTGGTATCCTTCAGTTCCAATCCCAGCTCTTCGGAGATCACCTGGCCGCCGGTCAGGATTGCGATATCCTCCAGCATGGCCTTTCTTCTGTCGCCGTAACCAGGAGCCTTCACACCTACAACCTGGAAGGTTCCTCTCAGTTTATTTACAATCAGAGTAGTCAGTGCTTCTCCTTCAATATCCTCCGCGATAATTAAAAGCTTCTTTCCTGACTGTACAATCTGCTCCAGCAACGGCAGGATCTCCTGAATATTGGAAATCTTCTTGTCTGTAATCAAGATGTAAGGATCATCCAGGACTGCCTCCATCTTTTCCATATCCGTTGCCATATAAGCGGAAATGTAGCCTCTGTCAAACTGCATACCTTCTACCAGATCCAGCTCTGTCTTCATGGTCTTGGACTCTTCGATGGTAATAACGCCGTCATTCGAAACCTTTTCCATAGCATCCGCCACCATATTTCCAACTTCATCATCTCCGGCAGAAATAGCTGCAACTCTTGCCATCTGATCTTTTCCGTCTACTTTCCGGCTCATAGCGGCAATGGCTTCCACAGCCTTGTCCGTTGCTTTTTTCATACCTTTTCTCAGTACAATAGGATTTGCACCTGCAGCCAGGTTTTTCATACCTTCCTGAATCATAGCCTGTGCCAGAACCGTTGCGGTAGTGGTACCGTCACCAGCAACGTCATTTGTCTTGGTTGCCACTTCTTTTACCAACTGGGCACCCATATTCTCAAAGGGATCTTCCAGTTCAATCTCCTTTGCAATGGTAACACCATCATTGGTGATCAATGGTGTGCCAAACTGCTTGTCTAATACCACATTTCTTCCTTTGGGTCCCAAAGTTACACGTACAGTATCTGCCAACTGATTTACGCCAGCCTCTAAAGCCTTTCTGGCCTCTGCTCCGAATTTAATTTCCTTTGCCATGTCTGATCTTCCTCCTTGTTTCTGCTCTATGCTTTTTACTCTACAATTGCCAGAATATCATTTTGCTTTACGATGATATATTCTTCTTCATCCAGCTTTACTTCATTTCCGGCATATTTGGAATAGATAACTTTGTCTCCCACTTTTACCTGCATGGTAACTTCTTTTCCATCTACCATTCCGCCCGGTCCAACGGCAATGACCTCGGCTTCCTGCGGCTTCTCCTGAGATTTGCTGGCCAGAATAATTCCGGACTTGGTAGTTTCTTCTGCTTCAAACTGCTTTAATACAACTCTGTCGCCTAATGGTACTAATTTCATTCTAAATTCCTCCTTTAGAGATATGAAAAATCGAATTTTGTGTTATTAGCACTCACTTTTGTCGAGTGCTAACCGTTAGTCATATATTAGTGAAAAACAGTCAAATGTGCAAATTCAGTTATCCTTATATTTTGGAATTATTTCCATCATTTTCTTTGTTATACTCATTTTTTCTTTTAATTTCTCAATTTTTACCATTTTATAATTTTTTTATTTTTAGGATCTTAAATCCATATGCCTGATGTACCACAGCCCATGAATCTCAAAGGGAAAAGGTGACGGTAAGTTTCGCTTCCGTCACCTTTCTTTTAATTTTTCTTCTGTTTTTTCAATTCCGCCAGTTCATCAAACACTACATCGTTGATTACCTTGATATAAGTTCCTTTCATTCCGGATGACCGGGACTCAATCACGCCTGCGCTCTCAAACTTTCGAAGAGCGTTTACAATAACAGAACGTGTGATGCCCACCCGATCTGCAATCTTGCTGGCAACTAAAATCCCTTCCGGGCCGTTTAATTCGTCAAAAATATGGATGATGGCTTCCAATTCTGAGAAGGACAAGGTACTGATGGCAGATTTTACAATCTGCACCTTCCTGTTCTCCTCCGCATTTTCTTCATGAACAGACCGCATCATTTCCAATCCCACAACGGTGGTCCCGTACTCACTCAGAATGATATCGTCGATTTCATACTGACTGTCGCTTTTGTACATAAAGACCGTCCCAAGACGTTCACCTGCAATGTCAATCGGGTTGATGATGGCCTGATATTTTTTTACTCCATCTCCCACAAACCCCAAAGTCTCCAGATTCACGTTCTCCTTCGTGGAAAGTACACCGAGAAGTCTTTCATTGAGCAACGCGTCAATATAGCCGCCCACTTCATCGTCGATCAGTTCTTTGATTTCTTCCACACCGGGACACAGACTTACCCCTAAAACCTTTCCCTTCTTACTGATTACCAAAATATTGGAATCCAAAATGTCCGTCAATACCTCACAAATGTCATTAAATACCACTTTGCTTGAGTTATTATTGTGAAGAAGCTTATTGATTTTCCTCGTCTTATCTAATAACTGTACGCTCATATTCCCTCCTGTTCCGTCAACCCCACCCCTTTGTTTTGTTGACTTTCGTTTTAGTGCTACTATGTCATATCTATTATCTTAGCATACAATTGTCAGAATATCAATCAAATTAACGAAAAAATCAAATAATTTTAATTATTTCTCTTTATTTTCTACATATCCACAGGCGGAATCAGCGCAAACTAGCTTATTTCCCTTCTCCACCATGTAGCCTCCACACCTGGGACATTTCTTTTCTGAAGGTTTCTGCCAAGACATAAAATCACATTCTGGGTTATCCTCGCAGCCGTAATATTTCCGTCCCTTTTTTGTCTTACGAAGCACGATGTCTTTCCCGCACTTGGGACAGGAAACGCCGATTTTTTCCAGGTAAGGCTTCGTGTTTCGACATTCCGGGAATCCTGGACATGCCAGAAAGCGGCCGTGAGGGCCGTATTTAATGACCATGTTACGCCCGCAGGATTCACAGATCACATCTGTTACCTCATCTTCGATCTTCACCTGCTCCAGCTCGTCTTCCGCTTTTTTGACAGCTTCATCCAAATCCGGATAAAAGTTGCGCACCACGGTTTTCCAGTTAACCACACCTTCCTCTACCTTATCCAGTAAGGATTCCATATTGGCTGTAAAGTTTACATCCACAATGCTTGGGAAAGCCTGCTTCATGATATTATTGACCACCTCTCCCAATTCAGTCATATAGAGGTTTTTGTTTTCTTTTGCCACGTATCTTCTGGCCTGAATAAGCGTGATGGTAGGTGCATAGGTACTGGGACGCCCGATTCCTAACTCCTCCAGGGTCTTCACCAGGCTTGCCTCTGTATAGTGGGCAGGCGGCTGGGTAAAATGCTGTTTGCCATCGAATTCTTTAAGCGTAAGAGACGTGTCCTTTTCCAGTCCCCTGGCCAGCACATTTCCTTCCGACGGATCGTCGCTCTCCTGTACATACACATGCATAAAACCATCAAAGGCAAGCTTGGAAGCCGAAACACTGAACCGATAGTTCCCGGCTCCGATTTTCACAGAAGTGGTCTCATACCTGGCATTTGCCATTCTGCTGGCGGTAAAACGCTTCCAGATCAGCTGATAGAGACGGTACTGGTCTCTGGAGAGGGACTCTTTCAGAGAAAGGGGTGTCCGGGCAATATCAGAAGGACGGATTGCTTCATGGGCGTCCTGAATCTTCTTTCCTTCTTTTTTCTCCTGCACCACATTGGAGACATATTCCTTTCCATACTGTTCCTGCACATAAGCTCTTGCAGCAGTATCCGCCTCCTCAGACACCCGGATGGAATCGGTTCGCAGATAAGTGATCAGGCCTACGGTACCGTTTCCCTTTATATCAATACCTTCGTAAAGTTGTTGGGCTATCCGCATGGTCTTCTGTGTGGAAAAATTTAAGACCTTGGAAGCCTCCTGCTGAAGAGTACTGGTAGTAAATGGAACCGGTGCCTTCTTGGTCCTCTCTCCCCGTTTGATTTCCACCACCTGGTAGTGTGCGCCTTCCAGCTCCTTTAAAATATCATCCAGTTCCTCTTTACTGCGGATAGTCATTTTCTTCTTTTCTGTGCCATAAAATTTTGCCACTAAAGGCTTACGCTCCCCAGGTATCTGAAAGCTGGCATCCAAAGTCCAGTATTCTTCCGGAATAAATGCGTTGATCTCCTCTTCCCGGTCTCCAATCAACCGAAGCGCTACAGACTGTACACGTCCGGCGCTTAATCCCCGCTTCACCTTTGCCCACAAAAGAGGGCTAATGCGATAACCAACCATACGA
>CABSEG010000024.1 GCA_902476645.1 uncultured Lachnospiraceae bacterium
TACGACGCAGGGAACGCTGTCGAGCTGGTGGGTACGAATCGTGTTATCGGCGCTGCTGTGCTTCTTCATCGTACTGCAGTCCATTTTCGCGAGAATGAAAACCAAAAAATAGAGACAAAAGCGAAAACCGGTTTAGACATTTGTTTAAACCGGTTTTTCCTTCATTGCCAATGTACAAAGGAGAAATTCTTTGCATGTTGTCAATGGAAGAAAAATCCGCTATACTCAGAGAAAAAGGGGGAAGCTAGAGTGGAGGATAGAGCATGAAAGGATTGAAAAAGAAGTTCGTGAACATGAAAATAAGGGAAAAAATGATATATTCTCATATTTTGATTGCCCTGATTCCATTTTGTCTGTTGGGATTTACGGCGATTTTTATCTCTGTGAATGAAGAGGGAAAGTCTGTGGTTCGAACGACTACGCAAAGAGTGGAACAGGTACAGCAGACCCTGGACATCTACATGGAAGGAATCGAAAAGACGGTCAATATGCTAATCCGAGGCATTGACGAAAAAGAGATCAGCCAGATTCAGACAGAGCAGGATCCGAACTGGGAAAGTATGAAAAAGGGGATTGAAGAGCAGTTTGATCTGGTGGGAGGAACCCATGACGAGATCGCTGGCATTTTTTTGGCTACGGAACACGATTTATATGTGGGAATGGGGATGTCCAGAATCTCCAGAGACTCTTTTATGAGAGAAGAATGGTACCGGAAAGCTATGATGAACCCCAGAAGTATGGAAGTAGTCAGCAATGTGGCCGGAAGAAACATTGTGACAGATGAGACTTACAGTATAGATGATGTATTTTCCGTTGTAAAGGCGATTATTAATGAAGAGACAGGACAGGTTGTGGGAGTCTTGCTGTTTGACATTAAATATAATACCATATCCGACGTCATTCAGGAATCGGTCCTGGGAGAGCAGGGATTTGCCTTTGTCCTGGATGCCCAGAAAAAAATGATGTACTCCCCGGTCAATGAGATTGTCTATCGTATTGATCCCAAATGGTTTCGAAATGAGGAGGATACTCTAACCGCTAATATTGATGGAGAAAAGTATTATATTAGCTGTAGAAAGTCTGACTATACCGGCTGGAGGGTGGTCAGCGTCTCCTCTTATCAGGAAGTGATGCAAAAGGCACAACAGATGTTTTTTATTGTGGTCTGCGTTTTGGTTGTGACCCTGGCCATTGTGCTTCTTGTGGCTGTGGAACTGTCTGCCACAATCACAGGTCCTATTGTAAAGCTGCGTAATTTAATGGCAAAGACCGAGGACGGTAATCTGACTGTGCGCTTTCAGGGAAAGGATCAGGATGAGGTCAGTGATCTGGGAAGGCGTTTTAACAGGATGCTGGAACAGATTCAGGAGCTGGTAAATGCCGTGTACGTGGAACAGGAGCACAAGAGAAAAGCCCAGCTTCAGGTAGTACAAGAGCAGTTTAAGCCGCACTTTTTGTATAATACACTGGACACCATAGGATGGATGGCCAGAGAATACTCCGCAGAAAATATTGTAAAATTAGTAGATGCTTTGACAAATGTGTTTCGCATTAGTCTGAGCAAGGGGAAAGATTATATTTCTGTAGAGGAGGAGATGAAGTATATTTCCAATTATCTCTATATTCAGAAGATCCGGTATGGCCCTAAGGTACTTTATCAGATGGAGATGGATGAGGAACTGAGAGAGGTGCAGATTCCCAAACTGATTTTGCAGCCTTTGGTGGAAAATGCGATCTATCATGGGGTAAAGCTGAAACGAGGAGAAGGTCACCTGAGCGTGTCTGTAAAACGTGAGGAAGATCATATTTCCATGGCGGTGCAGGATGATGGAAAGGGGATGGCAAGGGAACAGGTAGAACGTCTGACGAAACTGCTGAATGAACCAACCAGACCGGAAGAGAATCAGAGCTTTGGGTTATTCTATGTAAAAGAGAGACTTCGGATGCGATATGGAGAACGGTTCCGTGTTCTGGTGGAAAGTGAAGAAGGAGCGGGAACCAAGGTCACCATCCTGATATGGGAAAAGGAGGAAGAGGACATCATATGAGAAAACGGGAAGTAGGAATCATCGTCTGTGCGGCGCTCTTAATGTTTTTTCTCAGCTGGGTGGTCTATGGGAGACAGAGCGCTGAGGCCGATTATACGGATGAAATCGAATATGTGATCGGAGTATCTCAGGCAAATATGAGGGAATCCTGGAGACTGGCTTTGATCCGGGAGCTTCAGGAGGAAGCGGAAAAGTATGAAAACATAAAAATCATTACCACAGACGCCACATCGGATATTGAGAAGCAGGAAAAGGATGTGGATAAACTGATCCGGTATGGGATTGATCTGTTGATTATCTCCCCCTGCGATTCCAAGCGGATGACGGAAAAGGTGAAAGAAGTCTATCAGGAGGCGATTCCGGTCATAGTAATGGACCGGGCAGTGGAAGGGTTTGACTATAGTCTGTTTATCGGCCCGGATAACCATCTGATTGGGGAACAGGGGGGAGAGTGTGTCAAGGAGATTCTGGATGAAAAGCGGGGCAATGTGTTGGAACTTTGTTCTGCGCCAAATACGATTCAGAGCATCGAGCGAAGCGAAGGATTTCAGGAAGCCCTGGCAGATACCCAGATTCATCGCACCACGGTAAACCTGGAGGGCTCTGTGAAAGATTCCTCTTATGATCTGATCTTATCTATGAAGCAGGATTTAAGACATATCGACGCGATCTTTGCCAATAATGACGCGGTGGCTTTTGGAGCCTATGAAGCGTTACAGACTATGGGGATGGAAGAACAGATTCCAATCGTGGGCTGTGACGGTTTTACCGGTATGGACGAGGGCGTGGATCTGGTGAGAAAGGGAAAACTGGCGGCTACCATTTCCTGTCCGACCGGAGGAAAAGAGGCTATACAATATGCCATTAACATTCTGAATCAGGACAGCGGGGTACCCAAGCAGGTAATATTGCGCAGCCGTACCATAACAAAGGAAAATGCGGACGAGTATCTGGCGGGACTATCCAAAGAATATGTGGATGACGGAGAGGAGATTGTCATGGGCTTTTCCCAGGTGGGACAGGAGAGTGCATTCCGTCTGGCGAATACTCAGTCTATTGTGGAGGCGGCCAAGGAATTTAACGTGAAGCTATACATGGACGATGCCAATCAATCTCAGGAAAAACAGATTGCGGCTGTGAGAAAGTTTATCCAGATGAAGGTGGACGTGATCGTCATTTCCCCCGTGGTGGAAACAGGCTGGGATGAGGTCTTGCAGGAAGCGAAGCAAGCGGGGATTCCTGTAGTGATGTCAGACCGGGAGATTGATACGGAAGCTGACCTGGTGGCCACCTATATCGGCGCAGACTTCCAGGAGGAAGGAAGAAGAGCCATGCGCTGGCTGAGGGACAACGTGCCCGCAGAGGGCAGAACCATGAACATCATGGAATTAAAAGGAAACAAGGGCGCGTCTCCTACAGTGGGAAGGAAAGAGGGATTTGAGGAAGTACTCAAGGAAAATCCGGATTACCGGATTGTCTATTCAGACTACGGGGACTTTACAAAAGAGGGAGGCAGACAGATTGTGGAGGAATACCTGAAAAAGCGCGGACAGTGGAACATCGACATTATTTTCTCCCACAACGACGATATGGCCCTTGGAGCCATCGAAGCTTTGCAGGAGCATGGGATACGGCCGGGGGTGGATGTCAAGATTGTCTCTGTGGATGCCACGAAGGAAGCCTTTGAGGCCATGATTGACGGAACCCTAAACTGTGCGGTGGAATGTAATCCCTTGCTGGGAGCGCCTTTGATGAAAGCTGTTCGGGACATGGTAGCCGGAAAGGAAATGCCTATACGGATTATCACCGAAGAGAAGGTTTATGATCAAAGTGTGGCGGAAGAGATGATTGATCAGAGAGCATATTAAAAGTCGCTAAGTCTACTGACAAAGGGTACAACAAGTCTGAAATCGTAAACAAAAAAGTATAAAAAGCAGCAAAAATATTGTAAATACATATGGTGTCCTCTGATGTAGAATGTAATGGATGGAAACTGTTTTTTATGGATACAAAATGGAGGGACCAGGATGAAGAATAAGAAGGTGAAGAAACTATTGGCCTTTGTCATGGCCGTCAGTATAGCTGGAAGCAGCTTTACCTATGTACCCGCGCGGGCTGCGGGCCTTGCGGGAGAGACGGTCAGCACACAGGCGCAGGGAACGAGCCAAACTTACCTGAATAATCAGGGTGAGTTAAAGGAAAATCCTTTGATTCAGCTTCCGCTGGGGGCGGTCAAAGCGGAAAGCTGGCTGGAAAATCAGCTGCTTTTGATGAAGAATGGAATTACCGGCCACATGAAGGATTTTGCAGAGTATACCGCTGAGGGCAGCGCATGGCTGGGTTCCACCAACCCGGGGGCAGATACCTGGGAAAGAGGACCCTACTTTGTACGGGGGCTGACAGCTCTGGCCTATGCGCTGGGAGATGAAGAACTGATCAATGAGACTTTAGACTGGCTGGAATGGTCAGTCAATAGTCAGCAGGAGAACGGATACTTCGGACCTGCCAGCGATAACTCCTGGTGGTCTAGAATGCCCATGCTCTGCGCGATTCGGGACTTTTACGAAGCGGTGGAGGCAAAACCGGTTCTGGAGAGAACACAGAGAGAACGGGATTTATATGGAAAGGTACTGAACTTTTTTGAGAAGTATTTCCGGTATCAGGCCAATGAACTGCCCGGGCGTCCGCTTTCTAACTGGGCGGATGCCAGAGGCGGAGATAATCTGGAAGTTGTGTACTGGCTGTACAACCGGCTTTATGATGCGGAAAACCCGGATGCGACCAAGTGGCTTCTGGATCTGGGAGATTTGCTCTTTAGACAGACCAACGACTGGACATCCATCTACAATGATACCACCGTGCGCCAGCATGTGGTAAACACCAGTCAGGGTATGAAAACTCCTGCGGTTTATTCCCAGTACAAGGACGACGAGCGCTATACCACGGCTCTTTCCAACGGACTGGACAATATGGGAATTGATCACGGAAGAATTGATGGCTTGCCAAACTCTGACGAAGCGGCAAGAGAGAACCGCTCCACCAGAGGGTCCGAGACCTGTGGTATTGTAGAAGGTATCCTCTCCACCGGACTTGTCATGGAAATACAGGGAGAACCCTGGATGGGAGACCGGATGGAGCTGTTGGCCTACAATTCCCTTCCGGCAGCGTATCCGTCAGATTACTCCGGACATACCTATTATGTGTTGCAAAACCAGGTGATGAGTACCCTGGGCAATCATGAATTTGACTGTGATCACGGTGACAGTTCCGCATTCGGAGCGCCCTGTGGCTTTGATTGTTGCTTTGCCAACAACCATATGGGTTGGGCCAAGTTCGTACAGAATATGTGGATGGCAAAGGCAAACGGAGGACTGGCGATCGTAGCCTATGGTCCCAACAATGTGACAGCTACCGTGGCGGATGGTAAGACGGCAAAATTCCGCCAGAAGACGGATTATCCCTTCCGGGATACAGTGCAGTTAGATTATTATGGAGATACGGCCGCGTTTGATCTGGATTTAAGGATTCCGGAGTGGGCCACCAGCGCAACGGTAACGGTTAACGGAGTAGAGCAGGAGGGCGTACAGATTGGCTCCTACTACACCGTAAACAGAACCTGGGAAGCAGGAGATCAGGTGCAGGTAACCTTTGGCAGCGAAGTGGAACTGACCACCTGGTATAATAACTCCACGGCAGTTCAGAAGGGCGCTTTGATTTATGGCCTTCAGATCGAGGAAGACTGGCGTACATACGACGAGAACGATGCCAGAGAGCTGAAGGTAGAGCACCATGAGGACCTTCCTCTGCGTGAAGTATATCCGGCCAGCGACTGGAACTATGGTCTGGTAACAGATGAGAATGCTTCCTTTGAAGTGATTGAGAGCGATGAGGTGGGCATGCAGCCATTTTCCTCTGACGCAGCTCCGGTGAAGATCATTGCCAAGGGCGTACAGCTTGATGAGTGGACTCTGGATGGCAACATTGCCGGACCCCAGCCTTATGGGCCCATCGATTATGACGAGAGCGAGATGGTAGATATTACGCTGGTACCCTATGGCTCTCAGAGACTGAGAATCACCCACTTCCCGACCATGAATAATGAAATGGATACAGAGAGCGTGATTCGCACGGAGAGCAATCAGATTACCAGAAATGGCGTAACGTATCAGGATTTTGACAACATTGTAGTTCCCAAGGCTTCTGATTACTGCTTAAAGGTAACGGCAGAGGGAAGCGGGACCATGATCATCAACAGCAAATATACACAGGAAGTAGAAGGCAGCTTTGAACTGGGAAATTTGAAGTCCCTGCTCTCAGGAGATTTCCAGTTTACCTCAGGACATTACAACAATATCCGCTTTACCGGAGATATCCGGGTGAGCAAGGTGGAAGTGGATGTGGAAAACCGGGAAATTTCCGATATTCAGGTCTTAAATGTAATCCGCAGTGGTTCTACAGGTAAGATCATCACCAACCTGGACGCCCAGGAAACCCCCTATCAGGTGGTCTACGGCACAGAGTCCGGAAATTATACCCATACTGTGAACGGTTTTTCCAGCAGCACGGCTACGTTACAGGATCTGGAGGAAAATACCGTATATTACGCAAAGGTGATTTCCACTATCTGCGGACAGGAAATGGAAAGCAGAGAAGTGATATTGGAAGTTGCTGCGGATCAGGGAGGCCTGAAGCCCAATCCCAACGTGCCTGCGGCAACTTATGAGGGATTTTCCACACTGAATTACATGACCGGCGAGGACGGACTGTGGAGCACTTGGGGAGATACCACAATACAGGCCAAGACACACGAGAATACTACGAGACAGTCGGAGATTAAGTTCGGTACTTCGGAAGAGCAGAAAGCGATTTTAGTAGCTCAGGGAGCACAGAATTGGGTCGACTATGTGGTAGAGGCTGACCTGACGCTGGATGAAGTGAAAGGAAATAATGCGGGTGTCATGTTCCGTGCCACAAATGTTGGAGAGGGCCCGGATGACTATCGTGGTTATTTCGTTGGAATAGGTATGGTAGTAAATGAGCCGGGAATGATGGTGGGATGTGCGGACGGCGCTTGGCACGATATCCAGCTGATCCATGGCCTGGATATTAAAGCAGGACAGAAGTACACCATCAAGGTGGTAGTTTACAGCGATATGTTTGCCGTTTATCTGGACGACGAGCTGATGTACGTTACCCAGGACAGCAGATTTTCAAACGGAACCGTGGGACTTCGCTCTTACAAGGTGCCCTTTACCGGCCATGACGTGCGGGTGCGCTCCGTGACAGAGGAAGATTTAAAGGTATTTGAAGAGCTGGTATCCTCCGGAGAAGAACCAGGTGAAGAAAGCGGCATTCATGAAGACCATAAGATTACAGAATACGAAGGCTTTGCCCAGACAGCAGAGGAGACCAAGTTAAGCTTTGCGTTCCATGACCCGGAGCAAAAAATTCAGGTGACGGATACGGAACAGGGCGTACAGATGAACCTTGGAAAGGGCGAGAAGGTAAAAGCTACTCTGAACACAGAAGGCTCTGAAGGCTGGGTAGATTATGTGGCAGAGGCAAGACTTTCCGTAGATGTGATGGATACCAACAATTGTGGTATTATGTTCAGAGCCACCGGAGTGGGCGATAAGCCTGACGAATACAACGGATATTTTACCGGAATCGGCGTGGCTCCGGAACACGAGGGAAGTGTTCTGATGGTGGGGTATGCCGACGGAGAATGGCATGACATCGAAGTGATTCCGTGGGAGATTCAGCCGGGACAGGAATATACCCTGAAAGTGGTGGCTTACGACAATCAGTTTGCTATCTATGTGGATGATGTGCTGGCATACCGGTTTACGGACGATCAGTTTGCGGCCGGAACAGCAGGACTTCGCTCTTATAATGAAGCGTTCTCTGTCTATGACTTTACGGTGAGAAATGTGACGGCAGAAGACATCAAAGTCTTTGAGGAGGAAGAGCCGGAAGAACCGGCGGTGATTCCGGATGTGACCGACGAGCTGGATAGCGACGCCGCCTGGACGAAGGTGGGCGATACCAACCTGATCTCTGTAGAAGAGGGATGGCTGAAAATGGGTACCAGCACCAATGTTAAGGCAGTAACCGGCGATGAGAGCTGGAGCGATATGGTTTACACGGCAGACGTGAAGCTGGAAGACGGAGAAGGAAACGCAGGCCTTCTGGTCAGAAGTACTAGAGAAGGCTCCGGCGCGGACAATTACTATGGATATTACTTTGGGATCAATGGAAAACAGTATGAGATCGGAAAGTCCAGCAATACCTGGACCCAGATGAAGACAGGTGATCTGCCGCTGGATACCAGCCAGATCCATCAGCTAAAGGTGGTTGCCTATGAAGATATCTTCCTGTTCTATGTGGACGGAGAGATGGTGGCAGTGATCCAGGATACCGATCATGAGAAAGGAAAGGTGGGCATCAGAGGCTACAACAGAAGCATTTCTCTGGATCGCATCGAAGTAAGAGGTTTAACGGAGGAAGAAAAAGAAGAGGTTGCACATCAGCTTGAGCTGAGCAAGCAGATGGTAATCAGTGCAAGCTCTGCCGAGGATAGCATCCAGGTAAAATACCCCAGAATGTCCAATGCCACTTCCTACCGTGTTCTGTATGGAACCGAAAGCGGCGTATATACGGGAGAATTCACGGATATCTACTTTAACGGCTATAAGGGATCCGGAATCTTTACGCATGATAAAGTGGCGTTTACAACTCCGGAACCGGGTACGTATTATGTGAAAGTTCTTGCCATGAACGGAAACGCTCAGGTGGCCTACTCCAATGAGGTGGAAGTAACCACAGGAGAACGGGCGGACACCGAAAAGGAAGCCCAGGCTCTGCAGGATGTGATGGCTCAGGCAGAGAAAGCGGATTTGTCAGGATTTACCCAGGTAAGTCTGGAACGTGTAAAACAGGCCAAGACCAACGCACAGGAAGTGGCAGGAAGAGAGCAGGCAAATCAGATGCAGTATGAGACAGCCGCAGATTTACTGACCGTAGCATTGAACACACCGGATTCTGAGGTGTTTGGACCGGAAGAAACCACAGTGGATAAGGAAGATCTTCAGAAGCTTTATGATGAAAATCTGGATAAGAAAGAAGATGATTATACAGCCTCCACATGGGAAGTTTTTGAGGAGGCCATGGCAGCTGCTTTGGAAGTATTAGAAAGCGATACAGCGGATCAGAAAGCAGTGGACGATGCTTACCAGGTTCTGTCAGACGCAGTAAAAGGCTTAAAGAAGAAAGAAGAGCTGACTCAGGAAGATCTGGCGCAGGCCATTCAGGAAGCAAACGATGCCCAGGCGAAAGCGGAAGCAGCCAGGGATCAGGCACTTGCCGCAAAGGCAGAGGCAGATCAGGCAGCGCAGGAAGCCAAGGCAGCAAAAGAAAAGGCCGAGAAAGCAATGGAGGATGCTAAGAACATGGCGAATGCCGCTGAGGCAGATAAGAATGCTGCTATTCAGGCAGCCGAGGAGGCACAGGCAAGAGCCGAGGAAGCAGAAAAGAGAGCGCAGGAAGCCCAGAATGCACTGGCGGCAGCCCTGGAGGCCCAGACCAAGGCAGAAGAGGCGGCAAGGCTTGCCAAGGAAGAAGTAGAAGCAATCCGCGCTATGTTAAAGGCTGCCCTGGAGGAAGTAGACAAAGCCAAAGCGGAAGCAGAGAAAGCCAAACAGGAGGCAGAGAAAGCCAAGCAGGATGCTCTGGAAGCGGCGAAACGGGCTGAGGAGGCCTTGGCGGCTTACCAAAACCAGCAAGAGCAGCAGAAGGTGAAAGAAGGAGAGATTTACCAGATAGGCGCTTTGAAATACCAGGTGACAGACACGGAGAAAAAGACCGTGAGTGTTGTGGGAACGGCGAAGAAGAAGCTGACAAAGGTTACCATTCCTGCTACTGTGAAGATTAAGCAGGAGAAGTATCAGGTAACGTCCATTGCCAAAAAGGCATTCTGGAAACAGAAAAAGCTGCAAAAGGTGACCATCGGCAAGAACGTAACCACCATAGGAGCCAGCGCATTCTATCAGTCTAAGAACTTAAAAATGGTATCCTTTAAGACAACGAAGCTGAAATCCGTCGGAAAGAAGGCATTTGCAGGAATCGCAAAGAAGGCATACCTGAATGTTCCGAATAAAAAAGCAAAGGCTTATAAGAAGCTGCTTCAGAAGGCGAAAGCCCCCAAAACAGCAAAGATAAAATAAGAAGATCCCCCGGACTGTACCAAAAACGGTCCGGGGGATTAATATATATTTCGTTTAAAATAATATAAAAAGTTTACAAAATACTATAAATACATCAAAAATGGAACATGGTATGATATGGATGAGACGTAATAGTTTTATATAGATATGTCAGAGTGAAAAGAAAAGGAGGAAAACAATGAAAAAAAGAAGGAAGCTTCTAAGCTTGTTGCTGGTTGCGGGAATGACCATGTCCAGTTTCTCTCCCGCCCTGCCGGTGATGGCATCTTCCAACGGAGAGACGCAGGTGGAGAATAAGCAGGAAACATCCGCTCAGGAAGCGTTTCATGGGCTGAGCGCCCACTATTATACCACCACAGGACGGGGAACCGGGGTGCAGTTTGACCAGTTAATGTCCAAGACGGTGGATTATGACATTAATTACAGCGACATGGACGGAAAACTTCAGACCCAAACCGGGAAAGCGGATGGGGCAGGCGTAAAATGGACCGGGCGTATTCAGGTTCCGGAATCCGGATACTATACGTTTTATGGATATGCGGACAACGGACTTCGCCTCTGGATAAATGGAGAACAGCTGATTGACTATTGGAACGGTGACACTTGGGATCAGCTTCAGACCAGCAAACAGGTATATCTGGAAGCAGGAACCTACTATGATTTTCAGGCAGACTATTTTGAATTTGAAGGAGGCTCCCATGTATACTTATACTGGAGCAATGACAAAGGAATACCGGAGCAAACCACTATCCCCGGCTCTGCATACTACCTGCCGGAAGCTTATGAGGGGGTTTACATTTCCGAATGTGATACCAGTGAGGGAAACCTCACAGAAGGGGAAGCATTTGACGGAACCGTAACGGTAAAAGGAAGCGGATTTACAGAAGAAACCACTTTTGAGGTGGTAAAGGCGTCCGGAGCCTCTCTGGATACTCCGGTGATGGCCCAGGGAGAGCTGGTTTCGGAAGGGGAGGTAAAACTGAACATTCCGTCTCTGACCGCCGGAACTTATAAAATCAAAGCAGTCACCGGGGATACCTCCGTAACTTCCAGCCAGATGATCATCGTGATGCCCTCTTCAGAAAGCGGACAGACCAGATCAGAACGCCCGAGGGCCGACTGGGAGCGAAACGATTATGTGAACTTAAACGGTTGGTGGGACTTTTCTTTTGATCCCAACGAAGTGGGACAGTCTGAAGGATGGTATCAGCCGGATAAAAAGATGGATCAGATCATCAACGTGCCCTTCTGCTGGGAGTCTTCCCTGAGCGGCATCGAGAATCCTAATTATTTGGGACAGGCCTGGTATCAGAAGAAGGTAACCGTGGATGAAAGCTGGAATGGAAGAAAGCTGTTCCTGAAATTCGGAGCCGTGGACTGGAAGTGTAAGCTTTGGGTCAACGGAGAAGAGGTCGGAGAGCATGTGGGAGGCTACAGTGCCTTTGAATTTGACGTAACCGATTATCTGAAAGCCGGGGAGGAAAATACGATCACCCTCTGGGTGGAGGATAAGGGAAGCTATGGAGATGACAGTTATCCGGCGCTGATTGGAAAACAGGGACGAAACGCGCCCTGCGGCTACATTCACACCAGCGGCATCTGGCAGACTGTGGGACTGGAAGCCAGAAGCGCCACTTATCTGGACAATGCAAAGGCAGACACGGATATTGATAACTCTACGGTGACCTATACGCTGGATGTGAGCACAGATCAGGCTCAGGAGCTGACGGTGGAATATGATTTTGAGAGCAAGGTGTATGATGTGGAACAGGATGCGGATATTCCCACAGGTTCCGCTATCAAAGGCTCTCAGACGATTCAGGTGGAGGCAGGCGCCAGCACGGTGACGATGGATGCCGTTACAGTGGAAAATGCCAAACTTTGGAATTATGATGATCCAAACCTGTACTATGGAACTTTAACCGTCAAGGACAGTGAAGGAAATGTACTGGATCAGGTGGATACCTACTTTGGTATGAGAAAGGTAGAACAGAAGTACTTTGACGAGAGCCTGGGAACCATGTACATTTATGTGAATAATAAGCCGGTATATATGTCCGGACTTTTGGATCAGGGCTTCTGGGAAGAGGGAATCTATACGGCGCCCTCGGAAGACGCGCTCAAATATGATATTTTGAAAATGAAGGAAGCGGGCTTTAACATGATCCGCAAGCACCTGAAAGTGGAAGACCCGCTGCAATATTACTGGTGCGATAAACTGGGGATGTTTGTATGGCAGGATATGCCCCATGCTACTGCTATGGTTCCGGATAATACAGGAGACGAGACTCCGGGACGGGAGTATTATGAGGAATGTCTGGAAGCGACCATTGACAGAGACTATAATCATCCGTCTGTCGTGGCTCTGATGCTTTTCAACGAGACCTGGGGATTGCAGAAGGCTTATCAGCAGGGAAAGAGAGACGTGGTTGCGGCAGACGGTATGAGTACGGCTCAGTGGGTGGAATATCTGTTTAATTGGACCAAGGAGATGAATCCCAACATGCTGGTAGAGGACATGAGCGCTTGTAATTACGACCATGTACAGCCCACGGAGCTGAATACCTACCATATGTATCCGGCCAGCTACAATGACACCTTAAATATGGTGGAAGACCGGGTAAACAGAACTTATGTGGGATCCACGGATAACTTCGCATTCGGACAGACCCAGGATGGAGACCCCATGTTAAATAGCGAGTACGGCGGTGTAGGTGC
The DNA here is from genome assembly GCA_902476645.1 of uncultured Lachnospiraceae bacterium. Lineage (GTDB taxonomy): Bacteria > Bacillota > Clostridia > Lachnospirales > Lachnospiraceae > CABSEG01. Next base: position 12,989 of record CABSEG010000024.1, read on the forward strand.
TTACGCGGGGGATTTTGACGTATCTTACTGCTTTAAATATATGACAGATATTCAGAGGCGCTATGAAAAGCAGTCCGGCTTTGTATACACAGAACCCTATGATGTGGAATATGAGCGCAACGGAATCATGACCTACGACAGGCAGATGAAGGTTTTTGGCTATGATGAAATTGCCTACGGTGGTGATATGACCATCAAAGATCTGACCCAGGAAATCTATGTGGGCGCTGTGGATCAGCCTATCCGCAATGTGGAACCTGGCCAGAAGATGAAGACGAAAATCATGGCCATTGGCTGGACAGATGAGCTGCCGGAAAACATTGTGCTGAAATGGAGATTTGATGGAACGGATATCTACGGAAACAGTATCAGTACCGGAACATCGGGGCAGAAGGCCATGAATTTGAGTCCTTACCGGAAATCTACCACCACCATCACTTACAATGCGCCTACCCAGGCTTGCGTGGGAACCCTCACTGTCTGGTTGGAGGATGAAAATGGAACTAAACTGGCGAAAAACTTCACAAATGTGGTTGTCTCCGATGAGTCCAGCAGCAATGCAGCTTATACACAGGAAAATGCCGATGGCTCTGTTGTCATGAAGGCAGAAGTGGAAGATGACAAGATGATGACCAGCGAGGGGAGCGAAGCGCAGACTTACAGCTATACCCTGCCGGAAGGTTTTGACCTGGAAAGTTTGCAGGGTATGCGGGTACTGGCAGAGGCTTCCTCTTATAAGGGAGAAATGGGTACGGATAAGAACCTCTCTTCTTATTCTTCTCAGTATGGACAGACAGCAGAGGGAAGAGAGCGGGCTTCTGATTTGACGGTATCTGTAAACGGTGTGGAAGTAGACACCGTATACCTGCCGGATAACCCAAGAGATATGAGAGGTACCCTGACGCTAAACAGCCCCAACAATGGACAGACCAGTGCCGGCGACTTTGGATATCTGGTAAACTTACATATTTCGGATGACCAGCTTGAGGCAATCAAGGCTACCTTAGATGACAGCAGAGAGATTACGGTTACCTACCAGGTAAAAGACGATGCCCAAAACCAGAATGGACTGCGCATTTACTCTTCCACGTACGGGCGCTATGCGGTAAATCCCACGCTGATTTTAAATCCCACGGATAAGAGCATTGACGGTGTGCTGGAACAGGATCAGCAGATGGAAGCAGATGGGGATAACTATAGTGTAGAGGCTACCCTGGAAAGCCAGGAAGGCTACGTACTTCGGGATGATGCTGAAGGCGGCTATCAGGTGGAGATTACCCAGGATGGCAGCAGTGTAGTCGTAAAGAACAAAGAGACAGGAGCCACCATTGCCAGTGCCAAGCTGGACGGACAGAACTCCGAATATGACGTAAAGACCACGCTGTTTGATGAGCAGATTCGTGTCTATGTAAATAACGATCCGGAACCAGTGATTAACGTCTATGACAAGAGCGGTTTTACCGGAGATGTGACGGTCAAGGCAGGGGCCGAGGATGTGGTAGTATCCCCTGAGTCCTATGAGGCAGTGCAGGCAGAGATAGATGAAACGCCTCAAGAGGTCAATAAGACCGATGACTTTAGCGATGCAAACCTGGATGACCGGTATGAAAAAATGGGAGACGATTTGAAGGCTGAGGTGAAAGACGGAGTCTTAAATCTGAGCGCTGTTTCCGGCGACAAGCTGATTATGAAGGATATCTCCATGACAGATGGTATCTATGAGGCGGATATTACAATTAATTCCATGTCCGATGCCGGGGGAAATGCAGGATTTGCTTTCCGCTCCTCTAACTATCTGGTTGGCTCAGACGGACTGGATGGCTACTATGCAGGAATCGGCAACGGTTATGTTCAGGTGGGACGCATGAACAACAACTGGAAGGAACTGGCCAAGGTAGAGGTGCCTGGCCTGACCCTTGGTTCTACCCATAAACTGACCGTAGCGGTCTTCGGCTCCAGAATCCAGGTTTATGTGGACGATGCCAAGACGCCTTGTGTAGACATTACAGACAGTACGTACACCCAGGGTGGCGCTGCGATCCGTGGATTCCGGTGCGATTCAACCATTGATAACGTGCGGGTCGCAAGTATTCCCAAATACACCAGCGATTTTGATCATGGAACAGATGAATGGGATGTAAGCGGCAGCTGGAAGACGGAAGAAGGAACCTTTGTTGCGGGAGCAGCCGGTTCGGTTGCGCTGATCGACAGCACGGAGCAGAAGGATCTGGCCGTTGCCGCGGAACTGATGGCAAATGAGGAAGAATCCTTGCCCACACTTCTGGTGAGAGCCAAGAACACTGCAAATGGAGTGGACGGCTATCGGGTTGTGCTGAATGTAAAAGAAGATCAGATTCAGTTGATTAAAACCACAGATGGAGAAGACACAGTCCTTCAGGAGAGATCCTGGAAGCTGGATTCCAATGAATTTTATCGTGTGACTGCAGAGGCTCAGGGCTCCAGTCTGAAGGTATATCTTGGGGATTCTAAGCAGGCGCTGTTAAGTGTCCAGGATGAGACCTTCGAAAGAGGACTTGTGGGACTTGCGGGAACCGCAGGAGCGGCATCCTTTGACAACGTATCCGTTAGCAACCAGTTTATGGACGGGGAGCTTCTGCCCGAGGCAAATGCAGATGCGTTGGATGCCTTGTTAAAAGAAGCCCAGGCACTGAATCCGGAGGATTACACGGAAAAATCTTACGCAGCCGTGGAAGCCGCAGTAAAGACAGCTACAGAGATCAACCGCTATGACCAGACGGAGATTGACCAGGCGGCCCAGGCACTGAAAGAAGCCATGGACAATTTGATTAAAGCCGGCCAGGTTACTCAGGAAGATCTGGAGGAAGCTATAGAAGCAGCAAACGAGGCTAAGGAAGCAGCAGAGCAGGCTAAGGCAGATGCTGAGGCAGCGCAGAAGGAGGCAGAAAATCTTGCGGCAGATGCGAAGAAAGCCATGGAGGATGCGAAGAAAGCCATGGAAGATGCGGAAGCCCTTGCAGGCGCGGCGGAGGAAGACCGGATAGAGGCTGAAAAAGCCGCAGTCGATGCACTTGAGAAAGCCGAAGAGGCGCAGAAGAAGGCAGATGCGGCACAGGAAGCTTTGCAGGCAGCTTTAGAGGCCCAGAGGGCAGCGGAAGCAGCGGCAGCTACGGCTCAGGCAGAGGCAGATGCCATTCGGGCAGAACTTGCGGCAGCGGAGGCTGAGCTGGAGAAAGCAAAGGCAGAAGCCCAGAAAGCTAAGGAAGATGCTCAGGCAGCTAAAGCGGAGGCAGAGGCCGCGGCTAAGAGGGCAAAGGCAGCGCTGGATGCTCTGAAGAAAGAGCTGGAAGCTGCACAGCAGAAGCCCCAGGAGGAAGCGGTAGAAGTTGGAGAAGTATTCCAGAGTGGAAAGCTGAAGTACCGGGTAACCAGCACGGAGGATAAGACCGTAAAGGTAACCGGACTTACCGGGAAGACAGTCACCAGCGTAAGCGTTCCAGCAACAGTGAAGTATCAGGGCTCCATTTATCAGGTAACCGCCGTTGGAAAGGCAGCCTTTAAAGGATGTAAGAAGTTGACGAAGGTTACCATTGGAAAGAATGTAAAGACCATAGAGGCTAAGGCATTCTTTAAATGCAGCAAACTAAAGAATGTCAATATCAAGGCGACGGCTCTTAAGAGCGTGGGTAAGAATGCCTTTAAGGGAATTGCCAAGAAAGCTTTTGTAAATGTGCCAAATAAGAAGGTGCAAGCTTACAAAAAGATCCTGAAAAAGGCCGGACTGCCCAAGGCAGTAAAGATAAAATAGCAGAAACCGATCCTCCCGAACAGGTATCTGTGAGAACAGGAAGAAGGGAAGCGAAAAATCCAATTTCGCTTCCCTCCTTTATTTATGGTTGGGTTTCCATAGAGAAACCTGTGGATTCCCGAAAAAAAGACTTGACTTGGAGTCCACTCCAGGGTGTATGGTTAAGGAAACAGGAGATAAGGAGGATACAAGGATATGATCTACAAAGATTTTCAGGATTTAAAGCTGTCTGCCCTGGGGCTTGGGGCTATGCGTCTTCCGGTGGTCGGGGACCAGGGAGACGTGCCGATTGATGAGGATAAGACGGCACAGATGGTGGCATATGCTATAGAGAATGGGATCAATTATTTTGATACAGCCTATGGATACCATGGGGGCCAGTCAGAGATTGTGATGGGCAAGATTCTCGGAAGCTATCCCAGGGACAGCTATTATCTGGCCACCAAATTTCCGGGCTATGATTTGTCGAATATGGATAAGGTGGAAACCATCTTTGAAGAGCAGTTAAAAAAGTGTGGAGTGGATTACTTTGATTTCTATCTGTTCCACAATGTGTATGAGAAAAATATTGATCCCTATCTGGATCCGAAAAATGGGATTCTGGATTACCTGTTAAAGCAGAAAGAAAACGGCAGAATCCGGCATCTGGGATTCTCTGCCCATGGCAGATACGATACCATGAAACGGTTTTTGGATGCCTATGGAGAGCACATGGAGTTTTGCCAGATTCAGCTGAACTATCTGGACTGGAAACTGCAGGATGCAAAGGCAAAAGTGGAGCTTCTGAATTCTTATCACATTCCTATCTGGGTGATGGAGCCGCTGCGTGGAGGCAGGCTGGCATCCCTCTCCCAGGAGAACGAAGACAGGTTGAAATCGCTTCGGCCCCAGGAAGAGATCCCGGCATGGGCCTTTCGGTTTTTGCAGTCTGTTCCCGGTGTGACCATGGTACTTTCCGGTATGTCGAATATGGAGCAGCTGGAGCAGAATGTGAAGACCTTTTCGGAGGAGCTTCCATTAAATCAGGATGAAAAAAAGGCTCTGATGGAAGTAGCGGACAGTATGCTGGATATTCTGCCCTGCACGGCCTGCCGCTACTGCGTCACCCATTGTCCCCGGGGACTGGATATCCCCACGCTGTTGGCATTATACAATGAAACCAGATTTGCAAACGGTCTGATCACCCATATGGCGGTGGAAGCTCTGGATGAGGATAAGAGACCAGATCAGTGCATCGGATGTCGCAGCTGCGAGGCCGTCTGTCCCCAACAGCTGAAGATCGCGTCAGCTATGAGCGATTTCGTGGAGCGGCTAAATCAGCCGGCCGGATTATAAACGGTAAAGAGGGCCCGTCTGACAGTCAGGCGGGCTATCATAGTAAAATTTTATAAATTTTTACTAAAATACTGCAAAGACCTTTCTTTAAAATATAGTTATAATATAGATCGAAAAAAAATGAGGCAGTATGTCTGCTTATTTCAAAGAAAGGTGGAATCAGCATGATTAAAAAAGCGATGAAGAGAGCTTGTTCCCTGCTTTTATGTGCTGCGCTTGCCGTACCGGCAACGATTGGGAATGTGGCAGAAGCGGCAGAGCCGACCATGGATGGTCATGGCCTGACAGGCGCATGGTATAAGGCGGAGGATGGTTCAGACCGGGAAGACCTTTCCAGATTTACATTTGAGGAAGATCGTTATCTGGGAAGTGAAAGGACAGCATGTCTGGATGGGGAAAACTTAAAGCCCCTGATTGCAGACTTGATTGGAAGCTCTGACGACAGTCAGTTTGTACTGGCCAGATTTACCGGAGAGCTGGAAGTACCAAAGGAAGAAGCATATACTTTCTATATGATCGGCGACGATGGATTCAGACTCTATATAGACGATCAGCTGATCATTGATTTCTGGCAGCAGGCCTGGGATAAAGAGCAAAAAAGCGAGCCTGTCACCCTGACGGCGGGACGCCATGATATCCGTGTGGAGTATCTGCAGGGATGGGGCGGCGCATACGTAAAGCTGCAGTGGGAGAGTCCTTCCATAGAAAAGCAGGTGGTGCCGGAGTCTGTTCTTTATCAGTCTAAGGAGAATTATTATCAGGACGCGAAAAATGCCCTGGTGACAGAAATTGAAAAGTGCCAGAAGGTATGCCAGAATGTAGCGGGAAGCCAGGAGACCATTCAGGCGCTGGAAAGTCAGATTGAAAAAGCCGTTGAAATCCGGGATGCAGACTATTCCCAGGTGGAGGACGTGCAGGAGATCATCGACTTGATGGATCAGGCAGTCGCAGATTTGCAGGATGCTAAGACACAGGTATATTTAAGCACAGGTGTGCAGGAATCCGGTTATTATACTCAGTTTACGAATCCTCTGTATCAGGGACAGGATCCTTTTGTGACACAGAAGGATGGATTCTATTACCTGGTAGCTTCCAGCAATGATGACAATGAGTGCAAAATTTACGTGTCCAAATCTCAGACCCTGACAGATCAGGGAGAAAAGAAGATGGTCATGGATCTGTCCGGTAAGCAGAGAAGAATCTTTGCGCCGGAGTTGTATTATCTGAACGATGAAGACGGTGGCCACTGGTATATTTACTACTGTGCAGATGTAATGAATTTTGAACAGGATTATCCGGAAATGGCAGAGAAATATAAGCTGGGAGATGAGCATCATATCGTATTCTGCCTGCGCTCCAAGACGGAGGATCCCATGGGTGAATATGAGGATATGGGACCGCTGTATTGTGGCGAGGATGGCGTCATCTTAGGCGCAAATGACTTTACCATTATGGAATACGACGGTTCACTTTTCGGCGTATGGGGAACCTTGGGGGCTAATCAGCCTTTGGGACCTGCAATTGTGGAGATGGACAGCCCAAGCGTTATCACCAAGGATCGTGATATGCTTCCCATTGGAGGGGGAGAAGGTCCCAGAGCCCTGAAAAATGATAATGGAGATCTTTTTATTACGATGTCCGAAGGTGGATATTCCACAGACGGTTATCGGCTTTCCGTTCTGTGCTTTACCGGCCAGTCCAAGGAAGAGCTTTTAGACGAGAGCAAATGGTATGCCATGAGAGATGTGTTTACCTCAACTACCACGGTATCCGGACCGGCAAGAGCTTCTTTTGTGAAGTCTGCGGATGGAACCGAAGACTGGATGGTATATCATTCCAGAGTTTACAAGGAAGTGGATAACAACTGGTGGCGTCAGGTGAACATTAAGAAATTTGACTGGACAGAAGAAGGTCTTCCTGATTTTGGAACTCCCGCGTCCACAAACCAGAAGTTTGGCCTGCCCTCCGGAGATCCTGGACAGGGAGATCAGTATGAGGCAGAAGGCGCTATCTTAGAAGGCGGCGCCAGCATTAGCAGCGACAACAGCAATTATTATGGAAAAGGCTATGTGGAAGTTCCCAATACAAAGGGAGCTGCCGTCAGTTTTGTGGTAAATGCCGAAGAGGCGGGAGATTATATTGTGGGTCTGCGCTATGCCTATGGCGTGCGGAAAGATGGAGAGACCACCAACAATCCCACCAGTCAGCTGCCCTCCAGAGCCGTTATGAATATTTACGTAAATGGGGAAAAGGCAGATACGATCCAGATGGATAAGAACTCCTTTACCTGGAACGAATGGTTTACCGGCTCGAAGCGTCTGTCCTTGAACGCAGGGGCAAACCTGATCACTTACAGTGTAGATCAGGGATGTACGGGAAACGTACATATGGATATGCTGACCATGCACAAAGCGGATGTACCCTATACCCAGGCTGAGATTCGTCCCGATGCCGTGGAGGTGGAGAAGGATTACGCAGTATTGGCAGCAGGGGAAAGTACCCAGATTCAGGCAAAAGCAGTGCCGGAGAACGCAGGAAACCAGCAGCTTGTATATACATCCTCCGATGAACAGGTGGCTATCGTGGATGCAGGCGGAAAGGTAACGGCTCTGAAAGAAGGAGAGGCCACCATTACGATAGCGGCAGCTGGAAATCGAAAGGCCACCGCTCAGTTTCGAGTTTTTGTAACTCAGAAAAAAGAGGAGGCGACTCCGAATCCTTCCGAAACCGTAATACGTCCGGCTTATGTGGAGCTTGCCGCAAAGAAGGTAACAATGGCAGCCGGAAAGAGCAAAAGCTTAAATCCTAAGGTATACCCCTCCTATGCGAAAGATACCACACTGACCTTCCAGTCTTCTGACCCCAAAGTGGCCGTTGTGGATGCCAAAGGAACGGTAACCGCTAAGGCAGCCGGGAAGGCTGTGATCACCGTGATTGCCAATGGGGATACCACCGTAAAGCAGACTTGCAGTGTGACAGTAAAACCTGCCAAGGTGGCGGGGATAAAGGCTGCCAGACTGAAAAAGGGAGGCGCCAGACTGAAATGGAAGAAGCAAAGTGGTGTGACCGGATACCAAATCTATCGTTCCGATAAGAAGAAAGGCGGCTACAAGCTGGTAAAGACCGTGAAGAAAGCATCGGTTACCAGGTTTACGGATAAAAAGGCAAAGAAGGGAAAGGTATATTACTATAAAGTAAGAGCCAACAAAAAGACAGCCTCCGGTAAAATTGTTGGAGAGTATTCCACAATCAGAAAAGTAAAAAAATAGAAATATTGTGTAAAATTACAATAAAAGAAAGAGAAAGTCTTGGCATTTTGTTGGTATAATGTTAAAATAGCATTAAAATCGGAAAAAACCACAAATGATACATCGGATGCAAAACGTGATCCGGGAAGAGCCAGGGCAAGGTAAAACCATGGATGGGGTTTTCATTTGAGAACGTCATTCATGGTTTTTTTCTTGGGTGGAAAGAGAGGAAATCGGATATGAAAGTTTCAAAAAAGTGGATGTGTGGATTGGGGTTTCTGGCACTGGTGATACTGTTGTTTGCCATGACGGCACTGGCCGCCGGGGAGGAGACCGCCAAACCTGCCATGTATGCCACGTTTTGGGCCATGATTCCTCCCCTTGTGGCCATTGTGCTGGCTTTGATTACCAAAGAGGTGTACAGCTCTCTGTTTTTGGGCATCTTAGTAGGGGCTCTGTTTTATTCCGACTTCTCCTTTGAGGGGACGGTTACTCATATCTTCCAGGGGGGAATTGTCAGCGTATTATCGGATAGCTATAATGTGGGAATCCTGGTATTTTTGGTGATTTTAGGCGTAATTGTCAGCCTGATGAATCAGGCGGGAGGTTCTGCCGCCTTTGGCCGCTGGGCCAGCAGAAAAATCAAGACCAGAGTAGGGGCACAGCTGGCTACGATTGTGTTGGGCGTGTTAATTTTTATTGACGATTATTTTAACTGTCTGACTGTGGGGAGTGTCATGCGTCCTGTTACTGACCGGCATCAGGTGTCCAGGGCAAAACTGGCCTACCTGATTGATGCCACGGCGGCGCCGGTATGCATCATAGCTCCCATATCCTCCTGGGCTGCCGCAGTGACAGGATTTGTGGATGGAGAGGATGGATTCTCCCTCTTTATCCGGGCAATCCCCTACAATTTCTATGCGCTGCTGACCATTGTCATGATGGTGGGTTTGGTGCTTATGAAAGTGGATTATGGCCCCATGGCAAAGCATGAGAAGAACGCGAAGAAGGGAGATTTATTTACCACTCGGGATGAAATCAGCAAAGACGAGATGGAAGAGGTGACGAATCCCAAAGGAAGTGTCATAGACTTGCTGATACCTATTTTTTCCCTGATTGTCTGCTGTGTTATTGGAATGATTTATACAGGTGGTTTTTTCTCCGGCACGGATTTTATCACGGCCTTTTCCAACAGTGACGCATCGGTGGGACTGGTGCTTGGCAGCTTTTTTGGATTGGTTATTACCATTGTGCTGTACATGATCCGAAGAGTCATGAAATTTTCAGATTGTATGGCCTGCCTCCCTCAGGGATTTAAATCCATGGTACCGGCCATCCTGATCCTGACGCTGGCATGGACCTTGAAAGCGATGACAGACAGCCTGGGCGCAGCGGCATTTGTAGAAGCCGCCATGGAACAGAGTGCCCAGGGTCTGCAAAATTTATTACCTGCTATTATTTTTCTGGTGGGATGCCTGCTATCCTTTGCCACAGGCACTTCCTGGGGAACTTTTGGGATTCTGATCCCCATTGTGGTAGCAGTGTTTGAGGGGAAAAATCCGGACCTGATGATCATCTCCATTTCTGCCTGCATGGCAGGAGCCGTTTGCGGGGATCACTGCTCCCCCATTTCCGACACCACAATCATGTCCTCAGCAGGGGCCAGATGCAATCATGTGAATCATGTGACTACCCAGCTTCCCTATGCGGTTACCGCGGCAGCAGTATCTTTCGTCACCTATATCATAGCAGGATTTGTGCAGACAGCCTGGATTGCTTTGCCCTGCGGCATTGTGCTTATGCTGGGAACCCTGATTGTGATGAAAGCAATTGACGGGAGTCGGCAACATAGCGTAGAATAGGGAAAAGTTCCGAAGAAGAAGCCAGAGTGTTAGAATCATACTGAGAGGAGGTTTCTATGAATACAAAGATTTTTCGAAGTATGTCCTACGGTGTTTATGTGGTGGGCACCATGGATGGAGAACGGCCAACCGGTTGTATCGCAAACAGTATTATGCAGGTGACATCTTCACCAGCCACAGTGGCGGTCAGCATCAATCATGAGAACTATACAAACTCCTGTATAGAACGCAGTGGCATGTTTTCGTATTCCATCTTGTCGGAGCAATCAGATCCCGGACTGATCGGTACGTTTGGATTTCAGTCTGGAAAAGAAGCAGACAAGTTTTTCAACGTGGAGTTTGAGATGGCTGCCCAGATGCCCGTGATCAAGGATTCCTGCGGTTACGTGGTCTGCCGGGTGAAGGACAAAATGGAGACGTCCACCCACACGGTGTTCTTAGGAGAGGTGGTGGAGGCAGAGGTGTACAGGGAAGAGGCAAAGGCTATGACCTATGCCTATTACCATCAGGTAATCAAAGGAAAAAGTCCGAAAAATGCCCCTACCTACCTGCAGGAGGAGTCTCAAAAGGGAGAGAGGGCCAAAAAGACAGTTTGGGTGTGCTCTGTATGCGGATATGAATATGAAGGAGAAACACTTCCTGAAGGCTTTGTCTGTCCTGTCTGTAAGCAGGGTGCCGATCGGTTTCGGAGAGTAGAAACATAAAAAGCCGCTTCAGGCAGGGACCGTGCCCATATGGAAGGCACGGTCCTTTGCTATGAAGGAGGCTGGAAAGGAGCCGTTATGATTGCGATGATTTCGCCGGCCATAAGTATGAAAATTCCGGAGAAAACAGATTGGAAGATTACCAGACCACAGTTTTTGGAGGATGCGGACAGGATCAATAAGATACTGAAAAAGCTTAGCCCATGGGAGTTTGAAGAGTGGATGCATATAAGCCCCGGCTTGGCCGTGGAAGCTTTTATGAATGCCCGGGACTTTGATATTTCAAATCCGGGAAGCCCGGCGGCCCTGACTTTTACGGGCCTGGTATACCGCTATCTGCATCCGGAGGATTTCAGCCAACAAGAGCTGGACTATGCCCAGGAACATCTGAGAATCCTAAGCGGTTTGTACGGAGCACTGCGTCCCCTGGATGGGATAATGCCCTATCGCCTGGAGATGGGCTGCAAGCTTCCTATAGAGGGGAAGAAACTTTATGCCTACTGGGGAAGAAGGATTTATGAAAGTCTGTTTCAGCAGGGAGAACCTGTGATCAATCTGGCATCCGAAGAGTACGCAAAGACAGTGCGTCCATTCCTGAGCAAGAGGGATTTTTTTGTAGACGTTCAGTTTTTGGTGTGGAGGGGAGGAAAGTACCGGACGGTTACTGCCTGGGCTAAAATGGCCAGAGGAGCCATGGCGCGCAGTATCCTGAAAAACAGATGGGAAGCGGCAGAACAGCTTAAGGAGTTTGCGTGGGAGGGATTTGCCTTCGAGGAGGCCCTTTCGGGGAAAAAGAAGTATTGTTTCTGTCTGGGTCCGGGGAAAATATCTTTTGACCCTGACCTCAGATGATGGTATACTATAAAAATCTGTTGATAGAGGCAATAATAGCGATAGCGTATAAGGAAAGAATGAGGTTAACATGATTGCAGAAGTATTTTTACACGCGCTGGAAGATTGTATCAAAATGATCCCATTTTTGTTCGGCGCTTTTTTGCTTTTGGAGGCGCTGGAACACAAGGCCAGTGAGAGGATCAACCGCATCCTGGCAAAAGCAGGGAAAGCAGGTCCGGCGGCAGGAGCGTTGTTAGGGTGCATTCCCCAGTGCGGATTTTCCATCGTGGCGGCCAATCTCTATTCAGGAGGTGTGATTACACTGGGCACCCTGTTGGCAGTCATGATTGCCACTTCAGATGAAGCCATTCTGATTCTGATTGGAAATCCCGGACAGGGTGGGGAGATTTTGCGTCTGCTGGTCATCAAGGTACTGATCGGTGTGGCCGCAGGGTATGTGACAGATGCGGTAATCAGAGGGAGAAAACGGGAAAAAAAAGAAATTGAGGATTTATGTAAGGATTGCGGATGCCATGATCACCATGGGATTCTGAGGCCGGCGCTATATCATACAGGAAAGATCTTCCTCTTCCTTTTGCTGTTTTCTGTGGCGCTGGAGTTCGCCATCCATGTGCTTGGTATAGAACAGATTTCCAGAATCCTATTGACGGACACGCTGTTTCAGCCATTGATCGCGGCGTTGATTGGTTTGATCCCCAACTGTGCTTCTTCCGTCATGCTTACACAATTGTATTTAAGCGGAGTGATCAGCTTTGCCTCTGTGATCGCGGGACTCTGTACCAGCGCGGGGCTGGGGCTTGCGGTTCTGTTTAAAGTGAATCGAAATAGGCGCGAGAATGTTCGGATTCTGGCTCTGCTTTATGTTGTATCAGCCGGAGCAGGGCTATTGCTTCAGTTAGCAAGTTTTTAGTTTTACAGGGATTTTACAGAGGGATGATTTTCCATTGATGCAGGTTTGATATCTTGTCTTAGAAAGTGATCAAAAGGGGGGAAAGCATGTCCAAGAAAGCAAAGAAGAAAAAGCGGGATGCATCCTTTGCGCAGATTGAACAGGATATGAAAAGCGATGCCTTTTTGCTAAAATATGAATATGCCATCTCAGAAGTAAAAAGGTTGTTGGAACAGATTAATCAGGAACAGGACGGCAAGGACACCCATAAGAGAATCGAGTATATCACCTCCCGGATCAAATCGCCTGAGAGCGCCGTAGAAAAGCTCAGGCGAAAGGGCCGGGAGGTTTCCATATATTCTATGGAAAAAAATCTCAATGACATCGCCGGGGTATGTGTAGTGTGTGCCTATTACGAGGATGTCTATCAGGTGGCGAAGAAGCTGGAGCAGTGCCCGAAGGTGAGAATCCTTAAGAAAAAGGATTTTATCCGTAAGCCCAAGAGCAGCGGTTACCGAAGCCTTCATCTCATTCTCGGGATGCCTTCTCACTGGATGGAAGAAGAAAACCCGGTAAAAGTAGAGGTTCAGATTCGCACATTGGCAATGGACGCATGGGCCAGATTAGATCATGAATTGCACTATAAAAAGAAAATCCGGAATGTGGAACAAATCAGCAGGGAATTAAGGCATTGCGCGGATTCCATAGAAGAGCTGGACGATACGATGCAGAAAATCCGGAGCCGGCTCAAAAGAATGTAGGAGAATGCAAAATTTTTGTAACATTGCTACAGACTTTACGTAGATTTTACAAAATTTACAAATAGATTTGAAAAACCGGTGATAGAATGTGTTTCATGTAAAAAATGTAAAAATCATGTAAGATTGAGGGAGAGAAAAACATGAACAGCACATTTCAGACACTTTTTGGATTATGTGGTGGATTAGCCCTGTTTCTCTACGGAATGAATCTGATGAGCGAAGGGCTTCAGAAAGCGGCAGGAGAGAAAATGAAAGCAGTCCTGGCGTTTCTGACAAAGAATCCGGTGATGGGAGTTTTGGCAGGAACCTTAACTACGGCAGTGCTTCAAAGCAGCAGTGCCACCACAGTTATGGTCATCGGATTTGTGAGCGCGGGACTGATGACGCTGCCCCAGGCGATCTCCGTAATCCTGGGAGCGAATATTGGTACCACCATGACGGCACAAATTATTGCGTTTAAGATTGATGATTTTGTATGGCCGATTGTGTTCGTGGGCTTTATCATCTATTTTATTGCCAAAAATGAAAAAGTGAAAAACATCGGACAGACTATTTTTGCGTTTGGTCTGTTGTTTGTGGGAATTATCACGATGGGAAATGTAATGGAGCCTCTGGCCAACAGTCCGATCTTTACGGAACTGATTGCAAAGGTGTCTGATATCCCTGTTCTTGGGCTGCTTCTGGGAACGGTTATGACTTTGATCGTGCAAAGCAGCAGCGCTACCATTGCCGTACTCCAGAATTTTGCCATTCAGCCTGCGGCGGATGGAGTATCCAGTGTGATTGGACTGACCGGTGCGATTCCCATTTTGCTGGGAGATAACATCGGGACCACCATTACTGCGCTTCTGGCTTCTGTTGGGCAATCTAAAAATGCCAAACGCGCAGCAGTGGCCCACAGTGTATTCAATATTGTGGGAAGCTGTATTTTCATCTGGATTATCCCCTGGTACGCCCAGTTTATCCGGTGGATCTCTCCGAAAGGAGATGAGATCGATGTGATTTCCAGGCAGATTGCCAATGCCCATACCGTGTTTAACTTCGCAAACACTCTGCTGTGGTTGCCATTGATTTGGTTGATGGTAAAAATTGTGAAGCGGATTATCCCCGGAGAGGACGAGAGGGAGAGCAGTCAGTTAGAACCCATGTATGTGGGAGCAGGGCTTGCTAAACAGCCTGCGCTGGCGCTTTTGCAGGTAAGAAGAGAGGTACTCCATGTGGGTGAAATGGCAAAGAGCGTTCTGGAGAACGCGAAAATTTCATTTCTTCAGCGGGATGTGAAAGCACTGGAACAGGTGGAAAAGATTTCCGGTTCTATTCAGTCTGTGCATGAAATTTCGGTAAAGAGACTTTCCTCCATGATTGCAGAGGGAATCCTGAGTGAAGAGCAGGCCAAGCAGACCACCTCTCTGCTGTACGTGATGGGGGAACTGGAGAGATTAGGAAAGAACTGTGAAGAGCTTTCTCAAGTGGCAAAAGTAAAACAGGAGAAGACCTTTAAATTTTCCAACGATGCGATTCGTGAGATTGAAGGCACGCTGAATGCCATTGGTATGATGCTGGAAGGGTGCCTGACCAGTTTGAAAACGGGAAAAAAAGAGGAAGTGGTTAAGGTAAGCGGACAGCAACAGGATTTATATCCGGTGGAAGCCAGGCTGATGAAAAAGCATATGGAGCGTATTAAAAAGGGAAAATGCGATCCGGAATTTACAATAGTATTCAGTAATGTACTCCATTGTCTGGACCGAATGGGCAATAATTGTACCAGCATTGCCGAGGTGATGGTACAGGATTTGAAAATGGAGCAGCTTCTGGAGATCCCGGAGGGGGAAGGTGCTTCGACAGCGATGGCGGAAGCAGCCGCCAGTGTGGAGCAGGCATAGGATGGAAGCCTGAAAATAGAAAATACAATTTTGAAAAAACCGATTCAGAGACGACTGTTTCTGGAACGGTTTTTTTATATACCAAATTTTCATTTTATCGTGTATAATTATTATCCAAGAAGGATAAAATACGTTATTTCAGGCAAGATAAGGTAATATCTTTTATTTTCACAGGGAGGGACAACATGCGGGTGGCAAAATATACAAAGATTTTTATTATTTGTTCTTTGACAATGGGGATGTTTGGGTGCTCGAAAGAACTGTCTACGAAGGATACCGAAAGAGAAAAAATAGTTTTGGAGGTGTACGCCTGGTCAGATGAAGAGGAGAATATAAGGATTTTGGCAGAAGCGTATGAAAAGACGCATACAGATATTCGGGTGCATGTAAATGTGATTCCTGGCTCCGAATATATTCAGCAGTTAACAGTCCTGAATCAAAGGGGAGAACAGTTGGACTGCATATTAACATCCTTTCCTGCGTCGGCACTTGCAATGGCAAACAAAGGATTGATTCAGAAGATTGACGAATATGGGGAAGCAGAGGATGCGTTTTATCCTGATTGGTATGGTGGGGAAAAAAAGGCTAAATCCTATATGCTTCCTTATCGTATGGGACAGTGGGTAGTTTACTACAATAAGACCTTATTCGACCAAATGGGGGTTGCTTATCCTGATGAGGATTGGACTTGGGAAGAATATGCAGAGACAGCAAAGAACCTTACCGGTGTGATAAATGGGAAAAAGGCCTATGGCTCTTTAAGCTTTGAACCAGACAGCATCTGGTGGATGACGCCGGCCCGTTCAGCAGGTGCTATGAATCCGTTGGAGGAATCGGACTTAGAAGAAATGAAAAAGGCCGCCAAATGGTGTTACGATTTAACTTATGTATTGGGGGCTCAGATTCCTTATACAGAGCAGACAGGGGAACGGGCTTCCAACTACGATGCACTTTTTTTAAACGGAAATATCGGGATGTATTTCTGCGGAGACTGGTCGGTACAAAGCCTTAACAAGAAAATCAGAGAAGACAGGTTAAAATTTGACTATGACATTGCGCCTCTGCCTCATTGGGAAGGAAAAGAGTCTTATGGGTTTGCAAATGCGGCAGTGGTAACTATGTCTGCTACTACAGAGCATCCAGACGAAGTCTTTTCTTTTATGCAGTTTACAGCGGGAGAGCAGGGGGCAAAATTGCTGGCTAAAAACAGTATCATTCCAGCCTGGCAGGACAATACCGTAAGACAACAGTACATGGAATCAATAGAGCAGCCGGAACATGCAGAATATCTCTTTGAAGAAAAAAAGATATGTATGATCCCGGCAGATGTTTCTTATAATGAAGCAATTGATCTGGTGAGAGATGAAGTGGAGAAGTATTTATTAAAAGAGCAGGGATTAGAGGAGACTTTTGCTGTTATTGAGCAAAAACTTAAGCCCCTGAAATAGGAGTCAAGCATGAGAAAGAATCAATCCATTACACGGCGATTTTTCTTTTATTTAGTGGTGATTATCGTGTTGTCAAATCTCCTGATTTTTGGAGCCAGCTATTTGATTGCTCAAAAAAATATGCACCAACAATCCAGTAATATGGCTGCAAATCTAATGGAATCCCATCTGCTTATGATGGAGGATTATTTCAGGGATATTGATCAAGTTGCAGAATCTCTGATTTATAATCCGGATATCATTCGGTTTTTAAAGGAAAAGAAGAGCAATACAGAGGATTTGAAATTTTTATACGGAATCGGAAGCGTGTATTATACATCGAGGCCGGACTTGGAACTGATCTTTTATAAAAAAAGGTTATGTAACAATCAATTTTCTATTGTTCAGAAAGACCGGGCGGATACAATACCAGACTATAGAAATTCAGGGTGGTATCAAAGTATAGAGCAACAGAAGAAAGATCGTATGATCTTTGTAAAAAGTCAGGATGAAGAGGGGCAGGAACTGACCCCCTTTATCATCTATCGCGTGCGGGACCGGTATTACGATGATACTGTGGGGTATTTGAGAGTTAATATGAACCTTCAATCCCTAAAGGAAAGATTGCTGCACAGCTATAAGGAATTGGATGGAACCACGATCTGGGACGAGAAAGGAAGAGCTCTGTTTTATGATAAGCTGATTATTGAAGTACCGGAACAGGAGCAGAATTCCGGTACGATCCATATGTTTGAGACAAAAAAGTATCTGATTTCCTGGGGAATTTCCCAGAGGACCGGATGGAAGATTACCATGGCGGTTTCCAAAGAGGGAATCATACAAAAGCAAAGACAGATGGCGATGATGTTGCTTTTGCTCTTGGCAGGAATTATTATGGCATCTCTGTTTTTTTCAAAAAAGTGCTTTTCCATTATAACCGTTAACTTTCAAAGGCTTGTGGAGGGTATGGAAAGAGTAAAGAAAGGAGAATTGACCACACAGGTAGAGGTTGAAACACAGGATGAAATTAGCATCCTGATTCAGGAGTTTAATTCTATGATTAAGAAGGTAGATCTGCTGGTTCAGACAGTAGAATCAAAACAGTTGTTGCTGAAGGAGGCGGAAGTAAAAGCTTTACAGCAGCAAATAAATCCCCATTTTATCCATAACATTATGGAAACCATTATGGGACTTGCAAGTGAGGGAATGAAGGATCAGGTGATTACAGTCAGCAAATGCTTAAGCTCTATGTTGCGGTACAATATGAGGCTGGAAAATATCACAACCCTGGAAACGGAACTAAAACAGGTATACAACTATATCCAGATTTTAAAGATTCGTTTTGAAGATCGTTTTACCGTAGATTATGAGATTGATGAAGCATGTTTAACATGCGGCATTGTGAAATTTACCCTCCAGCCTCTGGTGGAAAACGCAATTACCCATGGTTTTCGGGATACCGATACCGGAGGCATTCTCCGATTGGACATCAAAAGAAAGGGAGACTGCGTGCGCATTCGAATCGCTGATAATGGTTGTGGAATTTCTAAAAATCTGCTATTAGAAATGAATAAAAGATTTGAACAGACGACGGATCATCCTCTGGATTATATTGATCAATATAAAAGTCTGGGGCTTCTAAATGTTTATCTGCGTCTGCGTTTGCGCTACGGGAGCAGTTGTGTAATGAAAATCTTCAGTAAAGAAAATAAAGGAACCTGTATCTCCATGTGGATACCATATGAACCCGAAAAAAGAAAGAGGATTGGCAATGAAAAAGATCATGATTGTGGATGATGAGAAGTATATCCGAAAGAGTATTATAGGACGCATGAACTGGAAGAATCTGAACCTGTGCGTAGTGGCAGAAGCTGGAAATGGAGAGGAAGCGCTGCGCCTGATGAGCCAGGAAGAGCCGGATTTGGTTTTGGTGGATATTCGAATGCCGAAAATGGACGGTTTGGCCTTTATCGGGGAGGCAAAGAAGCGGTTTTCAAAAGCGAAATATATTATTATGAGTGCCTACAGCGATTTTGACTATGCGAGAAAGGCCATTCAGCTTGGAGTGGAAGATTATATCTTAAAACCGGTAGACGAAGAAGAATTCCAGGAAGTTATAGAAAAACTCTCAGACAGAGAGAAAGAGCCTGTGGAAGACTGGGAGAAACAGGGGGAGTTGGCAACTGCGGTGAAGCAATATGTACAGAGAAATTTTGCCAGGGATTTAAGCACGTCCAAACTTGCCGATGAGTTTTTTGTCAATGCCAATTACCTGTCTACGCTGTTTAAGAAAAAGGAAGGGATAAATTTAACCAGATATATAGAGGAGGTACGTATGGAGCGAGCCAAGGAGTTATTGAAAGGAAACAAAAGCATTACCAGCATAGCGGCAGAGACAGGATATATGGATTCCGGATATTTTTCCAGAATTTTTAAAAAGTATGTGGGCATGAGTCCCAGACAGTACCGCAATCAGCTGTAGAGGGATTTGTGACATTTTAACTGAGAATTTTCCTAAAAAAGCAGAGGATATTCCTATTTTTTTTTCATTTCAAGAGATAGAATCTAGACAATGATGCTGTATCCACAGCCATCAGAACCTGTAATTTCCGTCAATATGACGGAACAATAGCAGATAGGGAGGAACTTGACAAGATGAAGAAAAAAGAAAGGACAGGACTGTGGAAAAGGGCTACGTCCGTCTTAATGGCGGGAATAATGACCTTTTCCATGCTTCCATTGGACAGGGTGGAAGCGGCCCCGGAGAAAGCAGAAAGCCAGCAGGTGCAGGCCGACGCTCAGGGGAAAGAACGGAGTGTAGACTTTAATAATGGGTGGAAGTTTCAGGAGGGATCTCCCCTGGGAGCTCAGGAGGAAGAATTTGATGATTCCTCCTGGCAGAATGTGACTTTGCCCCATGATTGGGCGATCTACAATAGTTTTACGTCGGGAGACAATGGAAATGCTCAACAGGGTTATCTGAATACGGGAAACGGCTGGTACCGGAAGACTTTTTCCCTGACAGAGGATCAAAAGGGAAAACGGATTTCCATTGACTTTGATGGCGTGATGTACGTGTCCACCGTCTATGTAAACGGTATAGAGGTGGGGAAGGAATATTACGGTTATACGGCTTTTAGTTACGACATTACGGATCTGCTTCACCAGGACGGAGAAAATGTCATTGCGGTGAAATGCGAAAATAGCAAGAACAATTCACGCTGGTACACTGGGGCAGGTATCTACCGAAATGTGACCTTGACGGTGACAGAAGATGTCCATGTGGCCAGAAACGGCACCTATATCACTTTTCCCATCGACGCAGATACGGATGAGAAGACCTTTAGTATGGATAAAGACGCAGTATTAGCCTACATTGCTGATGGGAAGGCAAAGGCAGATATTGCCACGGAGGTGGCGAATGATTCGGAAGAGGAACGAGAAGTGACTCTGAAGACAGAGATGCTGGATGAACAGGGAGTTGTTGCCGCTTCGGAGACGTCTTTGGCAGAGGTACAGGCCCAGGACTCTTACACCTTTGAGCAGGATCTGGAGATAACCGATCCACATCTTTGGTCTACGGAGGATCCTTATCTTTATACAGTCAGAAGCACGGTGATGTTGGATGGACAGACAGTGGATATCTACGAGACTACAGTGGGAATACGCTACCTCACCTTTACGTCTGACCATGGATTTTTCCTCAATGGCGAGCATATGAAGCTTTGGGGCGTTTGTATGCATCATGATTTGGGCGCACTTGGAGCGGCAGTCAACGAGCGGGCCACTGAA
>CABSEG010000025.1 GCA_902476645.1 uncultured Lachnospiraceae bacterium
CGTTCTCCCCCATCAGCGCGTGTATCTCTCCCTCTCGTAGGGTAAAGTCCACATTGATCAGAGCCTTCACACCCGGGAATGTTTTCGAAATATTTTTCATTGACAAAACTACCTGCTCAGCCATTTTAACATTCACCTTCCTTCTGCATGAAAACAGCGTGGCATCATACCAGGAGTGTGCTCCTTTCTTCTACCACGCCGCTTCTTTCGTTCCCAGGGAACGATGTGCTGTAACACATATATAATAGTTAGTTAAGAGGATTTGTTAGTTGTCTTTTAATTAATATGCACGCTGTGCCAGAACTTCGTCTGTCATCTCGGTTACCTGATACTCTGTACCGTCAACTGTTACAGAAGCAACATCAGAGCCATGAGCGAAGATCTCGCCGTCTACATAGTTTTCTTTGTCAACTTCTTCGCCAGCTTCCAGTTTCTCAATCAATTCCTGTGCACGAGGACCATGCAGCGGGTTACACTCTACGTCGCAGATGATCTTACCATCGATTACATCCTGTAAACCTGCGCCTGTGGAGTCAAAGGAAATTACCAGGATATCTCCATCCGGTCCAACGGTCTTACCTGCTGCCTCGATAGCGTCGATGGCGCCAAATGCCTCATTATCGTTCTCGCAGTAAACTACATTGATATTGTCATGCTGTTTCAGCATAGACTCCATAACTTCCTGTCCCTTGGCCTGTGTAAACTCACCGGTCTGCTGAGCCACAATGTTCCATCCGTATGCCTCTACACCTTCTTCCAGACCCTGGCTACGTCCGATCTGTGCGGTTGAACCAATGGTTCCCTGGATATGAGCAATGTTGATTTCATCAATGCCCTTAGCTTCTGCATATGCATTCAGCCATTCGCAAGCCTTGCGGCCTTCCAGCAGAGGATCTGTTCCTACCCATGCAGTGTAAAGACTGTCATCGGATACATCTACCATTCTGTCTACGATGATAACGGGAATGCCCGCATCCTTTGCTTCCTGAAGCACGGTATCCCAACCAGTCTCGGTTACCGGTGCCAATAAGATATAATCTACATCCTGCTGAATAAAGTTACGAAGTGCAGTAATCTGGTTTTCCTGTTTCTGCTGAGCGTCATCAAAGATCAGCTCATAGCCATTCTCTGTACTGAAGGTAGATTTCATGGATTCTGTGTTTGCTGTACGCCAGTCAGACTCTGCACCTACCTGTGAAAATCCTACTGTGATTACGCCATCGCCACCATCATCAGCGGCTGCGTCCTCAGATGAATCAGCTGCCTCTGTGTCTTCCGCCGCAGCGTCATCTGCTGCTGCAGTATCTTCTGCTGCGCTCTCAGTTGCAGGAGCCTCTGTCTCCGTGCTGCTGTTTCCACATCCGGCAACCATTGCTGCAACCATTGCAGTGGAAAGCATTACCGCTACTACTTTTCTTTTCATGATTAATTCCTCCTTTAGGTTGTCTCTCTTTATGCTCCTATTATACTTAGCTTTCGTATGAAAGTCTTTGCAATTTACGGACACAAAAGTATAAAATTTTATCATTCGGAGTATACTTTTTCGCACAATGATAAAATATTGTACATTTAGATTAAAATATTGTACATTTATTCTCTGAGCATTCTCCGATACTCTGCCGGACTAAGACCCAGACTTTTCTTAAATACATTGCTGAAATAATGCTGTGTGGTATATCCCACTTTTTCGGCAATCTCATAAATTTTCCACTCATCGCTGTGCAACAGCTCGATGGATTTTCTGATTCTTACGCTGGTAAGGTAATCCACAAAGGTGACACCCATCTCCTTGCGAAACATTTTGCTTAAGTATTGTACAGATAAATTCACGTGCTCAGCCGCATCCTGAAGCGAAAATTCCGTATCCTGATAATGAAGCTCCACGAAGGCTTTGACCTCTTTTACAATAGAAGAACCTCCCTTTAAACCTTCCATTTCTTCCGCAGCTTCCAGATAGGCACTGGAAATCGCGGCATAGCCGCTCCCGCTCTTCCAGACAATCAGACAGCTTACCGGGACATGGCTCTCCAGCATCTCCCGATATGCCTGAAGCTTTCGCTCAAATTCCTCTTCGGCTATTTTCGGAGAAATGACCACCAGATTTCCATAGGCATCCTGACAACTGTCCATATTTTCCAGGTCGTTAAAAATCTCATTTGCCACGTTTTCCGCAACAAAATAAATTAAATCATCGTCCCACTCTCCCGCCAGGTCCTGTTCCTTTTTGTACTCCAGCCAGATCACCGTGATGACAAAGTCCTGAGGAATGCGAAGCGCCAGATATTTTGAACGCTCTTCTACCTCCTCGCCGGAATAATGCCCTTCCAGCGTCCTTTGTAGGAAGTCTGAAATCAGGCGCTTTCTGTTCTTTTCCAGTTCCCTTCTGGCCCAATCCAGGTACTTGTCCTTCCTGCTCTGTTCTGCCAGCTGTTTTCTCACCCTCTGGATCATTTCGTCAAAGGGCTTTTCCATAATCGGTTTCAAAAGGTATTCGAATGTGCCAAGCTGCAGAGCTTTTCTGGCATATTCAAACCGATCATATCCTGTAATCACCACAACCAGCGCGTCCGGATGCACGCCTTTTAGCTTTTCTATGAACTGAAGTCCATTTAAAAACGGCATATTGATATCCACAAAATAGACGTCAATGTCTTGTTTCTCCGCTTCCTCCAGAGCCATCTCTCCGTCCTCTGCCTCGGCCGCTACTTCAAAATCATCATACCTTTTCAAAAAGCTGATAATTCCACTTCTTATAATATACTCGTCATCTGCAACTAGCACTTTGTATTTCATGTCAATCCCTCTTTTCAAAATAGGATTCGGAAAGGGAGCCATTGCAACCCTTGCTTTCCCGTTACAATGGCTCCTGCTCCATGCTTCCTACTTCTTGATCTTTACTGTCTTTACCTTGCTGAACTGGCCTTTTACGAGCTTCGTTCCGCTCTTATAGTAAGCACACACTTTAATGTAAGCTTTTCTGCCTGGTCTGAGTTTCTTCTTAATGGTATAGCTTAACGTGTTGCCTTTCTTTATGTTGGCCACCTTCTTGAAGCCGGATCTCTTACTCTTTGTGGATACCTGAATCAGATAGCCGGAAGCTCCTGAAACATGACTCCATCTAATGCTTGCTTTTCCTTTTCTCTTGCTGACTGCTTTTGTCACCTTCGCCTTGCCCGGACGCACATACACATCATAGGACACCGCGGCGTCTCCACAGATTGCAATAATTCTGGTCTTTCCAGTTGCCTTGGCGGTCACAGTCCCATTGTGATCCACCGAGGCTACGTCTGAGTTAGAAGAGGTGTAAATTACCGTCTTCTCTGTGGTATTTTCCGGAAGCACCGTTGCCGTCCTTCCTGCTTTGTCACCGATGGACAGCACCATGTCTGATTCCGAAAGCTTCAGAGACTCTATCTCTACCAGCGCTACGGCCGGCTCTACGGTAATCTGGCACTGTGCCTTCAGGTTTGTATTTGCCAGAGAAACCACCGTAATCGTGACTGTTCCGGCTGCTTTCGCCGTAACCCGTCCATCCGCGTCCACGGTAGCGATCTGGTCATTTCCGGAAAGATATACCAAAGCCTTACTCTGAGTGGTATTCTCCGGTACCACGTTTGCAAAAATTTGATAGCTGGATCCCTCTTTTATGGTTACCTGTGTAGACAGAAGCTGAATGGCAGTGACCGGAGTCTGCGGAACCGATGGATTCTTTACAACCACCACGCATTCTGCATAAACCTGTTCGTTGGCCGCTGACTCGGCCGTAATAACTGCCACGCCCGCTCCCACAGCCGTAATGTTTCCGCCTGCATCCACAGTTGCTACCTGATCCTGGTCTGAAGAATACATCACGTCTTTGCTCTGCGTCGTATCTTCCGGACTCACCTGGGCTTCCAACTTAAAGGTATCGCCAACCTCCAATTCTTTTCTCTTATCAGACAATTGGATAGCGGTTACCGGAATCACTTCCGGTGTGGCTGCCTTTACGGTTATCTGGCAAGTCGCGCTGATGTCCGGGTTCGCTACAGACACCGCCGTAATCACAGCGGTTCCCTGGCTGATGGCCATTACGTTACCTTCTGCATCTACCATGGCCACATTCCGGTTATCAGAACTAAACCGAACTTCTTTGCTCTGCGTCGTATCACCGGGCTTCACTACCGCCCCAAGTACGAAGGACTGTCCCACCACCAATTCTTTCTGGGTTTCGGACAATTCCATGGAGGTTACCGGAATCTCCTGTACCGGCTCCTTGCTTACTGTGATAACACAGCTTGCAGTCTTGCCGTTTTCTGTAACAGCCGTGATGGCCGCATTTCCCGGGGCAACACCTGTTACCTGACCGTTTTCATCTACACTTGCTACCTGACTGTTAGAGGAAAGCCATTCGATGGTCTTCTCCGTGGTATTAGAGGGAGCCAGTGTGGTTCCTAAGGTATAGCTTTCCCCAATGCCTAAAGTATATTCTGCCACATCCAAAGTAATGCTCTCCGGAAATACCTTTACTACCGTTACAGGAACAAATACCGTGTTCCCACCCGCTGTAATGGAAATGGTTGTCTCACCCGGGGCAATACCGCGGATGGTTCCCACAGGGATTCCATCTTCTATGCTTCCTGTCACCTCTGCGATTTCAGGATTTGCGCTTTCCCATACAGCCTCTTCTGCCAGGGATGCCGGGCGCACCGTAGCTGTGATCTTCTGTTCCTTCTGAGGTTCTACAGAAACAGACTCCTGGCTCATGGCAATGCTCTGCTCTACCAGTTTCAGGTCTGCCCAGTCCGCATTATCATGACTATTGGTACCATTTTTATCCACATAAAGTCTTAACTCTTCCACGCCTGTGACATCCACATCGATGAACACAGCCTCTGAATTGGTATCCAGCAACTCTGAGCGGTATAACTCCTGATTATCTCCATAAACGATAAAGTATACGCCATCCCCGTTCTGGTTGCCCTCTACCTTAAAGTAATCAATTCCGATCCAAGCCTGAAGTCTCAGGAAATCTCCTTCGCCTTTTCCTTCCTGGAAACTGCTGATATCATAGCGAACTTCGGAGTCCGCGCATACGCCAAGACCCTTTTCAAATTCTTTTCGCTCCCCGTTTACCTTCAGGGCAATGGCACTGGAGTTGGCGCCATTACAGTTTTTGTCAATCTCCACGCTTTCCCAGCCGGAGGAAGCGCTAAGCCATGTCAGATCAGACACATACGTCTCGCCTTCCACACCAACTTTAATTTGAAGGGAGGAGGCTGTCACTTCCAGTTCCTGTCCTTGCGTATCAACGGCCGCCATATCCGTCATGGTAATATCGGTCTCACCTGCCGAGGCAGTCTCCTTCACCTGCAGTGTCATGGTCAGGAAGCTCTCCGCATCTGAAGAGATTCCTTCTTCATTTGTATAAGACACAATCAGGCCATCTGTGTCCTCCTCTACAGAGAGCTCTCCGGGTACCCCTTCTGCTAACGCAATCCCGGGAACCTCGAATACGGCGCTGTCGTAATTCAGCTTAAAGGTCAGACTCCTCAGCTCATTTTCCAGCGGCAGATTTACCAGCGGAATGTCCACCGTAAACGCCTGTCCGGTCACGACCTCGTCCTGATCTGTGTCCGGATTCATATGCACAGGAGGCACTTTCGTGCTCATCTCCACCTTCACCTCGGAAATCTCGATATTTCCTCTCGAACTATATGGTGTTGCATTTTCCATGTATACGCGAATTCTATCCGTATAGACGGTCTCAAACCGCATAACTGTAGGAGCATTGCTCTCAGAAGCCAGCGTGGTTACCTGATCTTCCACAGCTACCCATGCGTCTCCATTCCAGTACTGTACCTCCAGCACAGAAGGTAGCGCAACCTTACTGCTGTTGGTCACAAAGGATAAGGATACCTGGTTAAGCACCTTTGCCTCATCCCAGAAAAACTCCACATACTCAGACTTTCTTGAGGCGCTGTTAGCCGGAAGCAGTACGGACGCTCCTCTGCTATAAGCATTGGTCCATGTGGTGGCTTCGTCTCCGTCTAACATGTTATTCGGGTAATTCTGGGTTGATCCTGTGAAGCTGGCTGTTGCCAAAGCGCCGTCATGAACCGGAGAATCCGCATCCAGTCCATCGAAGCTAAAAATGTTGCTTCCGGATCCCAATGCCTGGTTGGCTGCTATATTTACATCCGTAATCATCTCGGGATCTGCGCTGATCACAGCCTGCGCTTTTTCAGCCAGACCGTCCACCGTTCCCTCCACGGTTCCCACTCCGGAAACCGGGGTATCCCAGGTGACATTCTTCACAAGCGTATATTCCCCGGCCGCACCGCCATCATAATGTACGGTTACGGTTCCCGGCAGCGTTACCTTCTGTTGTTCCGGTACAGAAATCTCCACCGGATCCACGGATATCAAAGTCTCTTCTGTTACCGGCTGTTCGGGAGCCTCCCCGGTTCCATCCTCTGTCACCTTCAGGGCTACCTGTGTGGTTTTCAGATTTTCAGAACCAATGGTTAAGGTCACGTCTCCGGCTTCTCTTTCAGACTGAAGAATCACCAGCACCTTGCCGTGATAAGCAGATCTCTGAGAATAGGTATTCTCATCCACATTGCCCCATTTATAAAGCTCTGTGCTTTCCTGCTGTCCATTATCCACGCCGACGATCTTTGCTGCTCCCTCCACCTGGAATTTGACCAGATTATCTGCGTCGGGAACCATATTTCCATCTTCGTCAACAATGGTACACTCCACATAGGAAAGACTTGTTCCATCCGCTGCCAGAACCGTCTTATCTGCTTCCGCCTTGATCGTATACGGTGTCTTAGAAGTGGTTACGCTGTCTGTTGCTACCACGTCTCCATGCTCATCGTAGGCCCTTACTTCCAGAGTTCCTTCTTCATAAGGTACCTTCCAGCTCAGATGAAGCTTTCCATAATTGGTGCTTCCCTCGTCCACAACGGCGCCTTCGCTGGTGTAACCACCCGGATTGGTATTGTCTCCCCAGGTCTTATCATCTGCCGTTCTCTCAGAGGTTTCCAGATACTCTTTTCCGTAAGCGGTCGTCTTCTTATCAAAGCTCTTCTTTCCAAGGGATTCTCCATTCAGGAACAGCTCTGCCGTCTGGACGTTGGCGTTTACCCACACGTCTACCGTCTCCCCTTCTCTCCATTCGTCCCAGTTTGTGGGGAGAAGATGTACCATGGGATCTTTTACCCACTGACTCTGATACAAATAAAAAGAATCTTTCGGGAATCCTGCGGTATCAATCGTACCAAAAGAGGCAACTCCTACAGGATACACATTATATGGCGTAGGCTCTCCCAGATAGTCGAATCCGGTCCATATAAACTGACCGATAAAGCTCTTCCGGTCCCTGTCCTTCTTCAGTCCGTATTCATTGGACATCGTCCAGGAAGCAAAGTCGTTGTCATAGTTAGAACCGCCCCTGCGTCCCGGCGTCTCATTAATACCCGTATTGGTCAGATCCGCATCCAGATATACACCTCTTGAAGAAGTCTGTGAGGAGGACTCTGACTCAAAGAAGAACGCATGGTTCCCGTTTTCAAACAGGCCGCCGTCTCCGATGGTAAATCGGTCAATCAGGCCATCTACGGATTTTGCTGTATTGTAGTTTAAACCATATCCATCCAGAACCTGGTTCACCAGTCCCCAAGTGCCTTTGGCATCGGGAACGCTTCTCTCCTGATCTCCGCCCATGACTACAAGCCGGCTGGAATCCACTGCGTCCACGTCAGCCAGCAGCCGAACGGCTTCTGTATATTCGTTAATGTTTCCGGGTTTTGCGCCAAGAGGATCATACTGGTTTACGTCATACCAGGACGGTCTTCCTCCAACACCTCTGACCTCGTTTCCGATGGACCACGCAAAAATAGAGGGTTCATTTTTATCCCGGTTGATCATCTCCTGAATTACCCAATCGCTCCAGGTATATTTTACACCATCGTAGTCAATGCCCGGACTGGGAACTCCGATCATGCCGTTGGCCTTCAGGCCTGCCCAATCGGACGGAACTTCTTTCATAAAGAATTTTCCAAAATCATAGCTGGCTTTCGTGGTGCCCCATCCGTCAAAGGCCTCTTCCACCACCAGAATACCCATCCTGCGGCAGACCTCAATCACCTGCTTGGACGGCGGGCAGTGAGAAGTACGATATGCATTCACGCCCATGTCTTTTAATTTCGTAAACTGACGCTCGTAGGCATCCGTATAGCTGGCAGCTCCCAGCGCCCCGGAATCATGATGTAAATCCACGCCCTGAACCTTTGTATACTGGCCGTTTACATACAAACCGCCACTGTTGGGATCTTCCGTAGTTTCCTGTACCTCAAACCAGCGAAAACCGTACTCCGTGTCCACACTGTCCACCAGAGTGTATTCGCTCTCCCCCGACTTTTGCAGGTACAGTTCGGTTCTTACGGTGTACAAATACGGTGTGCCCAGATTCCAGGGATACCACAGATTCACATTCTCGATTCTGATATCATCGGTCAGGTTAAAGGCTGTAGAGGGGTTAATGGCCATATTGTCGCCGGTTTCCTCTGCCACAATTTCTCCTTCCGCGTCAAAAACAGTGGTCTTTAAATATACGTCCGCGTTTACGGAATCGGAATATCCTTTGGCGGAAACATTCAGTTCCGCTGCCTGATAGGAAGTATACGTCTCTTCCAAATCCGGCGTACTCAACGTGATTCCGTTTCGGTTAAAGTGCGCAAGGTTGTCCACGGTCAGATGTACCGGGCGCACGATACCGCTTCCCGTGTACCACCGGCCTGATGGAGACATATTCTGCACCTTCACCACCAGCACGTTTTCTTTCCCGTATTGGATTTCGTTGGTAATATCATAGGCAAATCCTGTATAACCATTGGGATAATTGCCGATCTCTTTCCCGTTCAGATAAACGATAGAATTTTGATACACACCTTCAAAATCAATCGTAATGGTCTTGTTTCCCTGCATACTCTCCGGCACCGTAAAGGTCTTGCGATAGTAAGCCAGTCCTCCTTGCAGGTAAGCTTGTGCATTATTGGAATTGCTGACCTTTTCCCCTTCGATACTAAAGTCATGGGGAACGTCTACGGTTCTCCAACCAGCATCGTTAAATGCGGGATCAATGATCTCTTCGGTAGTGTAGTCTCCGGCGTCTTTCAGCCCCCCGTCCGCAAAGCTGCCGTTTTCCTGCGGCGTTCTGGTGGCCAGATAAAACTGCCAGTTCTCATTAAAATCAACAGATCCTTCCGCGTCCTTTGCAATCTCCTGAACAGACTCAGAAGCCTCAATGACCGTCACTGTAAGAACCGCGTCATACTGTTCTTCGCCAACCGTAGCCTTGCCGGTGACGGTGTACTCCTGCACCTGTGCGGTGTCGACCGCTTCCAGTTCCTCTTCATTCCAGACCACATCGGCCTTGCCGGTGCTTCCGTCCGTATAAGAAACCGTCACCTGGTTGGGGGCGGTGAAGGTTCCGTTCTGTCTCATTTTGACAGCCGATGGCTGAATGCTCTCCACTCCTTTGATGGCGTCATCCACCCGGTACAGCTTGATGTTATCGATGTTCAGATAGTTTTCCGCCACTGTGGTATCCAGGGAGATCGTCACACTGTCCCCGGTTACAGAAAACGTATCCGTATCGTATGTAATCCAATTTGCCCACTCCGTAGGTGTCAGCTCTACGCTGGCATCCCCTGCGGTCAGGACTGCTGAGTAAGTTCCCGGGTCATTTCCTCCCGCCGCCTGTACGGAGGCCTTATAGGTACCCGGCTTTAGATTCTCAATCGTCTGAGAAATCCGATAGCTTTTTTCATTGGCTGCGGAATCGCTGTATACCTCATACATAGATGTGGTATTCTGCTTGTCTGAGGGATTTTGAAAAATGCGCCAGTAATACTGCTGATTTTCCACCTCAGAGTGACTTTCGTCAATGTCACCCTCAAATTTCCAGGCCGTCTGTGCGCTTTCAAAATCTCCATTTGGGACCACAATTTCTTCATAATTGTCATCTCCTGCCGCTTTTGCCACTGTGGCCCAGTCCATCGGTACAGCCGATAAAGCCAGAGTGCCGGACAACGCAGCCGCAAAAAGTCGTTTTAGTGTGGTTCTCTTTCTCTTCATTCCTTCCTCTCCTTTCGCTAAGAATTCTTCAAGCTTTTTCATACCTGTTTGTGCATAGCGCATATTCCATTCGCTATATTTTTTATTATATTTGATATTTTATATAAAAGCAATCGTATTTTACAAATCTTTTCCCTTCTGTTTGAGCATTCCAGTCATCTTCCATTCTTTTCCATCAAAAATCCTTACCTCTTTTTCCTTTATTTGCGCCACGTTTTTCTCCTGACATTTCCTGTCTTGATGCATCGGAACAACTTTTATAGGTTTCCCTCGGAAGATATATGGAAAACAAAGTGCCCTTTCCTTTGGCGGATTCCACTCTGATGTATCCGCCTTCCCTGGATACGATCTCTCTGGCCAGAAACAGTCCAACTCCTACCCCTTCCTGATCTTGCGCGTCCCCGGAGCGATAAAATCTGGAAAAAATCCGGCTCTGTTCCTCCTCTGCTATCCCAATTCCGCTATCTTTGACATCAATGCGTACAAACATTTCAAAGGCTCTGGCACTTATGGAAACGTTCCCGCCTTTTGGTGTATACTTCACCGCATTGTCTGCCAGATTATAAAGAGCTTCTTCCGTCCATTTCCGATCAAAGACAGCCCAAAGTTCACCGGCCTTTACTTCTACAGCTACATCTTTCTCCTTTGCTTTCGGTCTGATCTGCTCCGATACATCCTCCAGCATCGGATCCAGTGGGTTTTTCTTAGGGCTCACCTTCACCACGCCCTGTTCTAATCTGGACATTTTCACCAGCGCCTGAATCAAAAAGCGCAACTTTTCCGCCTGCCCCTTCAGAGCCTTAACCGCAATCTGTCCCTCTTTTGACAACTCCATCTCCTCCAGCAGTTCTGCAAACAGTAGGATATTGGAGATGGGCGTCTTAGTCTGATGGGAAATATCAGACAGCAGTTTCTGGATCCGATCCCGTTCCTCTTTTACCTTCCTGGCTGAAAGGATGCTGGAATTTAGAAACCGCACCATCTTTGCCTCCACCTGGGAGAGCATGGTCTCATCATAGTCCGTCTCGCTGTAATCTCCCTCCGCTGCTTGTGTCAGCATCCGGGAAAGGCGGGCCAGCATCCTTCTTTCCCGAATCATGGTCATTCCAATGAGGAGGGCTGCAATCCCCCATCCTGCGGCAAACAAAATTACAGTTCCTGCGCTCATCCCCCTACCTCCCAACAGTAACCTACTCCATAGACTGTGCGGATACACTCCCGATCCCCAAGCTTACTTCTGAGGCGATTGATACACACGGACAGAGCATTCTCCTCCACATAAG
Organism: uncultured Lachnospiraceae bacterium; assembly: GCA_902476645.1. GTDB lineage: Bacteria > Bacillota > Clostridia > Lachnospirales > Lachnospiraceae > CABSEG01. The sequence continues at coordinate 11,406 of CABSEG010000025.1, forward strand.
CGCCCTCTCCTCCCCAGACTGCATCCTGAAGTTGGTTTCTTGGCACCGCTCTTCCCCTGTGCTTTACCAAAATTTGTAAAATCTTCTCTTCCGTACGGCTGAGCACAATTGGCACCCCGGCTTTATAGAACTCATGGCTGTCGAAAGAAAATTCATATTCATCCTGCCGATAGAAAGCTTCTCCTTTCTGTTTTCTCAGTTGAACCTGAATTCTGGCTCTCAGGATTGCCAGGCTAAACGGCTTTGTCACATAGTCATCCGCTCCCATAGACAGACCGGCTACTACGTCTGTCTCCAGATCATTGGCGGTCAGAAGAATGACCGGCACATCGGACTGCGCTCTAATACGTTGCAACAAACCCAGACCATTTCCATCTGGCAAATTGATATCCAACACAACCAGATCCACCTCCGTTTTGGCCAAGACAGCCTTCGCTTCCCTGACCGTCAGACAGGCGCTGCATTCCGTCTCCTCTCCGGACAGTGCCATCCGAATCCCCAGATTTAAAGCCTGGTCATCCTCTACTATTAAAATATGCTTCTTTTTCACGTTTTCCCTCCTGCTTTCCGATCCTATTTCGGATTTTCACAACAAAGGAAAGAGGTGCTGCAAAGCCCTTCGTTTCCCGGCTTTGCAGCACCTTTCTTATTCTTATCTCACGTTGTTATCATATCATATCCTTTCGGTTCCATCAAGAGCCTTTCTTGTCCCTAATCTGCGTTTCGAATCCGCTCGACTACAGACTGTTTTTCCAGTATCCGCAGGGCTACGATCGATATCACGGTTCCAAAAACCAAAAACACAGGCAACATAATCCATATGGGAGTCACCGTAAACCGATAGCTGAAAAACCAAAACATCTGTCCCAACAATCTTCCGATTAGAGGTGAGAGCAACGCATTGATCGCCAAAGCCAGCAAAATTGCCCCGATCCCGTATAGGCACCCCTCCATGGCTACCATCTGTCTTAACTGACTGCCGGTCATACCCACAGCCTGTAAAACGGCAAACTCCCGTTTTCGGCTGATGATTCCCGTCATCACTCCATTGATGAAATTCAGAATACCAATCAGGCCGATCACAAAGCTCAGCAACCCTCCCATCAGCAAGAACATATTCCGAAATCCGTCAAACTGGTCTTCATAGGATTGTTTTGATTCATAGTCATAGTCCACCTGCACCTGTTCTGTATAATCCTTTAAAAACGCCTCCATACTGGCATTGGCATCCTTCGTAGTATCAAACACATAAGTCATCACGGCGTTGGTACCTGTCTGACGGATAAACTCCTCCCCGGGAAGTATAAAGCATTCGGAACCGTAATAGCGATAACTCATACTGTTTCGGACCGTTACTCTGGCGCAGACTGTGTAGGTTTTTTCATGGCTCTTTGTAACCTCCAGCTCCACATACTCTTCTGGTGTACTGTCTGTGGCCTCCTTTCCGGTACGCATATCTACCAGGCGGGTGTCATCTACATAGCACAGCGTCATCTTCTCCCCCACCTGCCAGTGCTGGGATTCCTCTATCGGATCATCATAGTCATCCTGTTCTACAATGGCCGCAATATAGTTTCCACTTCCATCTGTCAGTTTAGACAGATCTCCCTCCAGAATTTCTACTTTGGTAAGTGGAAAGTCTTCCATCCCATACACTTGGGCCCGATCCTGAAGAAGCCCCTGTTCATTTTTCGTCTCATTTCTCACCAGCTCGTCAATATCCTCCGGCCAGTCTTTTCGGAAAGCCCGATAATCCTCCTCTGTAACATACTGTGTAATTGTGGAAATCTGGCCGTAAATCCGTCCGCTTCCTGTAATTCCCTCCTGCTGGTTAATCTGGTCAATTATCTCTTCCGGCAGTTCCTCATCCTGGGAATAAAACTGACTCTGAAAATACTTGGCATGCCCCACCACAAAGTCTGCGGATACCCACTTTTCCAGATACTTATCCATGTCAAATCCGTTCGTAAAGGTATAGGTTACATTTAGCATTACCACTGCCAGTGACAGAGAAAGCACGATCAAAATGGTCTTACTTTTATTTCTCCCCAGATTGGCAAAGGCCATCCGGTAAGTTTTTCCTCCTTTTTCTCCTTTTTTGCCTTTCTTTTTGTTCATGGTCTGTTCCGTATAGCGGACTGCTTCCACAGGAGATACTTTCCCGGCAATCCGGCCCGGCTTACTGACGGATAAAAAGACGGTGATCAGGGAAAATAGACAGGCTCCCACAAAGATCATGGGATGGATCGAAGTCTCCCCTCTGACCTTGCTCATCGTATCCGTTACAATAGGCACCAAAAGCCCCCCGATGAGCCATCCAAACAGCAGTCCCACCGGAATCCCGATGGCCGAGAGCAGCAAAGCCTGCCTGCGGATCATGCTGCGGATTTGCCTTCCCGTGGTACCCACGGTCTTTAAAAGCCCATAAAACTGGATATCTCCGGTAACAGAAATACGAAAGATATTATAAATAATCAGGTACCCTGTAATCAGAATCAGTACCATGGCTCCCCCGACTCCGGCCAGCGTTCCCGCATCCATGTTGTTGGACATCTGGGCTCCTGTATACCCCCAGTTGACGCCGGTGGCAATATAATTGTCCTGGCTCTCATCCGTGTTCTGATAGCCCTGATCCTCCAACACCTGATGTAACTCTTCCTGGATATGCATGGCACTTTTAAAATTCACATACAAATCCCAGGTTCCTGTATCATCATACGTTCCCTGAGAGACATAGGCCTCCAGCTGTTCTTTCACATAATCTTCCGCAACCAGCACATGGCTTGCTGTGGTTGCCTCATCATATTCCCAATAGCCACAAAGTGTAAAGGTGGATGTGACCTCCTTTGCCTGATCTCCCAGGCTTTTTCCCAAGCGGTATGTGAGCGTGAAGGTCTCTCCGATCTTTGGTTCTACTCCTAAAAGCCTCAGCACCCTGGTATCTGTGGCCGCCTCCATGGTTCCTTCTTTGGGAAGTCTTCCCTCTGTGGGAACACAGTACATGGCAGACGCACAGGTTGCATCCGCATACCCTACCTCCACATGGCTCTTTAAAAACGGGGACTTTTGGGGCATCCCCGCCAGAAGCCTTCCGCCGCTTTCTACGATTCGTGAATCCCGGCTTAACTGTTCTTTCTGCTCTTCCGTCACATTCTTAAAAACTCCGTGGAACTTTCCGCCTGCCTGTCTGAAATTTTGTTCCTGGAAGGATTTGTTTAAAGACAGGGAAATCGTAAACACTGCCGTAAACATCATAGCCGTAAGGGCAATCGCGAAAACAGCAATGATATTTCTGGATCTGGAAGCAGCGAGGGATCTTCTGGAAAGTCTTCGGATGCATGTTTTATTCGGTACCTTTTGCATGACTTTCCCCCCTATCTCACCACGATTTTTCCATCTTCAATCCGCACTATCCGGTCTGCAAGCTGGGCAATCTCTTCATTATGAGTAATCATCACAATGGTCTGTCCAAACCGCTCTCCTGTAACGCGCATCAAAGAGAGTACGTCCTGGCTGGTCTTAGAGTCCAGATTTCCCGTGGGTTCATCCGCCAGAACAATCGCCGGCTTTGTGGCAAGTGCTCTTGCTATGGCCACCCGCTGCTGCTGTCCTCCGGATAGCTGGTTTGGCATACTATGTCTTTTATCCGCCAGTCCCAGCATTTCCACTACCTGATTGATATAGTCTTTGTCCACCCGATTGCCATCCAGCTCTATGGGCAACACAATGTTCTCAAACACGTTCAGCACCGGAATCAGATTATAGGCCTGAAATACAAACCCTATTTTTCTTCTCCGGAAAATCGTCAGCTGATCATCTTTCAAAGTAAAAATGGGGATCCCTTGTACGATCACCTCTCCCTGTGTGGGGCGATCCAGTCCTCCCAGCATATGCAAAAGTGTGGATTTCCCCGAACCGGAGGTTCCAACAATGGATACAAACTCTCCCTCCTCCACCTTCAGATCTACTCCGTCCAGGGCCCGAACCTGAGCAGCACCGGAGCCATATAATTTCTTCAATCCCTTTGTTTCTAAGATTGTCATAAATCATCCTCCTCTCTGATAGCTTTATTTTATCATGTAAAGCTTTCAGGAGGCTTTCTGAATCCTTCCAATTCTGTAAGAATCCCTTAAACGTGGCGTATGCTTCTTACCCTGCGCTTTTCATGCGATAGTCTCCCGGGGTACACCCTACATTTTTCTTAAACAGCGCATAGAAATAGTGGGGATCCTTATATCCAAGCCTTCTGCTGATTTCCGTTGTCTTTAATCCTGTGCAGCGAAGCATTTCCTTGGCCCGCCTCATACGGATTTCGGTCAGGTATTCCACAAAGGTCCTATGCTCCTGCTGTTTGAACAGACGGCTAAAGTAATTGGGGCTGACATTTACATAAGCGGCAACCTTATTAAGCGAGAGCTTTCCATCTCCATAATGCCTTTCTATATATTCCTTTCCTTTTTCCAGCAATTCCTGATAACCTTGTTCCTCCGTTTCGTTCCGGAGCTCTATGCATAGATGAAAAAGCCCACAAAGGTACTGTCTGGTAAGTGCCATAGAGGAAGCGCTTTTTGCCATATGATCCGTATCCGAAAAGCTTTCCCCCAATTTATGCGTGTCCCCTCCCGTCCTCTGTACAAAACTGATGGCAGCCAGGCTACAGTCCATCAGGATATAGCGCCGGAACAAATTGGACTGCATATTTTTGATTCCTATACAGATACAGTATTTCTCCACAAATGCCTCCACATCCTGAAGTTTGCCGTTCTTAAGAAAGTCTTGTATTCTCTGTTTCGCTATTTTATTCATATTCCATGCCTGAACGGTTTTATCGCCTTTCAAACTCTCATCCCGATGGTAGGCGGCACCTTTGAATCTTGGGGAAAGCCGGTTAGACAGGGCGCTGTCAGCCTCCCGATAACAATCCGGCATCTCTGAAAGCTCTGTTTTCTCCTTTCCCACACCGATGACATAACATAGCCCCGGCTCCATCTTGAAAATTTCTTCCAACTCCTCCAGAAGCTTGTTCATCTGTTTTCCAGCTTCTCTTTCGCTTTTGCCTTTCCACAAGATGGCTCCCCCTTCTATTCCACGATCGAAATATAGGAGTTCCGTATGTTTCTCCCAGAATTCTGAAAGCATTTCCTCCACCTGGCATCCCTGTTCTTCGGCCCTATTTTGGCGGGTTTCTCTCCAATATTGAAAGAGAATGAAATTATAAATTTTTGCAGACAAATCGATATGAAGCTTTCTGCTTTTGTCCATAATCTCAGACGCTTCCCAATGTCCCAGAATCAACTCCTTTAAAAATAACTTCGCCAGGTATCTCTTATATTTTTTCTCCTCATCTGCCTCCCGCTTTGCCTTTTGCAATGTCTCTAAAAGATTTCCCATATCCACCGGCTTCGTCAAATAATCAGTCACACCGATTTTTAAAGCTCTGCTGGCATAGATAAACTGGTCAACTCCACTGATAATAATAATTTTTATCTCCGGAAGCTCCTGCTTTACCAATTCACTCAACTCCAGTCCGTCCTGTAAAGGCATATCAATATCTATAATCAGGATATCCGGCTTCGACCATAATATTTCGTCACGGGCATGCTCTCCATCTGTCGCTTCCCCCACAAGACAAAGCCCGTACTGATCCCAGGGAATTTTTTTTCTGACTTCATCCCATATGAGCTTTTCGCTTTCCACCAAAAATACGCTTGTCATTGATCTCCCTCCCCAAATACCACTTACCTACCATTTTTATTTATTATCCTTTTTTTCCCAATTTCTTTCATCCAGACAAGCAAAAGAAAAAAACAGCAAAAATTAAATTTTACTTTAATTTTTGCTGTTTTTGTGGGAGGTTTACGCCACTGGCGTTCTCTGTTTGCAGACCGGGCTGTCAAGATAAGACAGCCCAGTCGTTAGATTCCAAGCGTAATCCGATTGTTCCTCCATTTAAAATGCACTGATTTTTTCAGAAGCGTACTGCAGAATCAGCACGGCATCCTTGGTATCCGCGAAACCATCCCCGTTTACGTCTGCGCCCTCAAGCGCCGCAGCGTCCAAGGTATCCAGCTCTGCATTATGGCGAAGCAGCGCTGTAGAATCGTTCGTGGTAATCTCTCCATCCTGATCCAAGTCTCCCTTCAGACGAGCCTGAACCAGAACCGTGGTGAGCATTTCTACGGCCTCTTCAACTTCTGCCTGTGTGGCATCTCCATTATCATATACGGCTTTTGCTTCTTCCAGTGCGTCGGCCAGACCACGGATCGTAGATTGAACATAATTGGACGCATCGGCCAGCATCGCTTCCGCTTTTTCTATCACAGAACTCAGGGCCGCTTTGTTGCCTTTCATGACCAGACCCCGAATTGCATCGGCAAGTTGCAGGTAAGCGCCGGCCAGAGCACCCTCTTCCCGGTCGGAATCTGCAAGAACGGCGTTTGCGTTATCCACTGCTTCCATCAGGTTGTTCCAGCTTTCAGAAGTGTACTTATCTCCATTCAGACTTTCCACTGCTCCGATCAGGCTCTCCAAAGCTGTTAAATCCTCATCGGGTGCCACCTGCACAATCGCATCAATCAAAGCGCTTACCATCTGATTGACTTGATCCTGTGTGGCTTCCGGATCCGTAAGCATTTCATTTGCCGCCTCTATCAAATTCTTCAATGCTGCCAGACTGTCCTCATCATAATTCTGCTCCAGATCTAAAATTGCCTCTGCTGCACGGACGGCTTCCTGTAAATGCTGCTTCTGCACACCATATTCCAAGTCTCCGAAAGCTTCTATCAGACCGGCAATGGCTTTGTCGATGTCACCCTTGGCAGCCTGCGGATTTGCCTGAACTTCCTTTGCAATGTCTAAAGCTGCTTCCAGAGCATCCCAGCTTTCCGGAGTATATTCTTCTTCTGTAAGATTTTCCATAAAGAGAATCCATGCTGCAAGCTCCTGTGACTGGAAGTCGCCGCTTCCATCCGCTTCGGTAAATTCCCAGTAGTCCAGTTCAAAGAGCTGGCTCATGGTCAGCTGATCGCTCTTATATACAAAGTAAACATCATGAACTCCCTCAGCCCCTGTGATGTCACAGCTATACTCTGCATAGGTACTTCCGTCGCCTGCCGGGATTGCCACTTCACCCACCTTGGTGCCGTCTTTGGCATCCAGACGGATCTCTATCGTTCCTCCTGTGAGTCCTGCCGCGCGCACCTTAAAGGATTTGGCTCCTTCTCCGAAATCCGCGCTGGATACGGCTGCCCAATCTCCATTGTTAATCTGGGTCAGCTTCAGATTTAAGGATTCCACATAGCCTCCCGGCTCCTGGCAATCGGCTGTGGTGATGCCATTACTCCATCCCAAAGTCTCTGCCTCCACTCTCTGATAGGGATCCAGATTCTTTAACTGGCCCGGGCCTTCCCAGGTTCCGGTAACCGGTTGAATATGTCCTTCTTCATCATACGTAAAGCTGTCAATATGTGTAGAGCGGTATCCCTGACTGTTAGAGGGAAGACCAAGCTCCTTGGTAACGGTCTGTGCATGGTATATCAGATAGCCTTTTCCTTCAAATTCGAAGAAGGTGTGATGGTTGTTTCCTCCGATTCCAAAGAAGTTGCTTGGATTGCTGAATACCTGTCCCACAAAGGTAAAGGGACCCATGGGATTATCGCTTTCCATAACACAGATGTTGCCGCGTCCTGTCTCTGGGAGATTCGTGGAGAAATTCGAGCAGTAGGTATAATAATATCTTCCATTATGTTTATGGATACCGGAGTCCTCAAACAGACCAGGGGCATCAATCACTTTCGCATCGCCTTCTATCTGAACCATGTTGTCGGCCAGTTTTACTACACGTCCGGTTCCCGGATCATCGGCGTCTCCGATAGCCGGATCGGAAGGAATACCTCCTCCGTAATACAGATAGCCGGTTCCATCATCATCCACCAAAACGGCAGGGTCAAACAGCCAAGTCACGCCTTCTGACGCCTGCATTCCCCATGAGATCAGACGGCTTCCCGTTTCTGGTTCCCGGAAAGGCCCAATGGGGGAATCTGCTTCCAGCACGCCAATGCCGCTTCCGTTGTCTGCAAAATACAAGAAGAACTTGTCTTTTCCGTCAATTACTTTATGGCAGGCTGCCGGAGCCCAGGAGTTATTCGCCCACTTGGCAATTCCGTTAGGCCCTGCCACCGGAATCGAACCGTGATCCACCCAGTTCACCATATCATCGGAGGAAATCACATTGATGGTGTTGATCTTTCCATAGGTGTTGGAGGAAACCGGATAACCGTTTTCATCCTTTTCCGTCTGGTCATATTCCTGACTGTCGTTGGTCATATACACGTAAACTCTGCCATTGTAGGTAATCGCATAGGGATCGGCTCCAAACTTGTGATCCATCAGAGGATTTGCCCGGCCAGGAGTCTTGGTAGAGCCGCTGGTAAGCACATCACTTCTTCCAATCAGTGCCAAATCCATTACCATATCCGAAACATCATACTCTGTGTTAATTCCAATGGCCCGAATGGAGTCTGCTTTCAGCTGTACTCTTTGCTCTCCCACAACCTGTTCCTTAACACGAAGCCGAATGGTGGCAAACTCTCCGCCGGCATGGGAAACGCTGCCGCCCTGAACCTTCAGCTCCAGACTCTCAGCCCCGGCGTCATAAGAACACTCTCCAGTTACATGTTCTTCGTTGAAGTCCACATCAGTCACTTCCATGTTATCCGGAATGTCAAATGCCGCCTCAATGGCCTTGGCCCCCTCTACTGCGTCCATACTCAACGGAATATCCACTTCCGCTCCTGCGGAACCGGAAATTTCTGCGCTGCTTTGGGCAAAGGAAGCATTCTTTATGGTCACAGGTCCCTCCTGTACGCTTCCCGTATCCACACGGAAATAGTCAAAGTCTACATATCCGCCAGCCTCTTTTGTGGCATAGTTGAACAAACCAAATCTGGTTCCCACAAAATGTGTTAATTCAAAGGTAACCGTGCAGTCCTTTCCGAACTTCGTCCAGGTTGCCCCGTCATCCAGGCTATAATAGAAGGATACCTTCTGATTCCAGGTGTTCGTGCAGTCAAAGGCCATGCGCAGCAGTACCTGGCTCTGGTCCAGTTCCACTCTGGCGTTCTCTTTCTCGTCCTTCCAGCTGTCGATTCCATATTTGCTCTCTGAATCCGTGTTCGACTGTACCAGATACAGCTTTCCGTCTTCCTTCTTTACGGCAATATAAGCGTAGTGTTCCTGGAGCCCAGCCAATCCGGCCACGTCTCCGTCCTTCATGTTAGAAGCATCCATCTTCACATAGGCGTTGCTCTGAGGTCCGAATACTCTCTGAGTCAGAGTATTTCTGGCATGCAAAATGCTTGCATCCGTTCTTCCTGTACGAATTCTTAAGTATCCGGGATTCTCAGTCAAAGACCAGTTATCATTATCCGGATTGTGATTCCACTGCCACTCCAGCTTCAGCTTAGAACCGTCTTCTGAGGTAAAGCGACTGCCCTCTTTTGTCATAGAAACATCATCCAGATAATAAATCATCAAATCCTCTGAGGCATCCGGATTCGGCGTCCATGGCGTCTCAAAGAAGATCTTCACCGAGCTGGTATCCGCATCCTGCGGTATGGTATAGGTTCCCTTAAACTCTGCCCACTCTCCCTTAGTAGCCGTGGTGCTGACCATATTTTCTATGTAGCCGTCCCCGTAAACGATGGAGATGATAAACCGTTTTGAATCGGGATAATTTTCACTTGCCGGGTCAGACTCATCATAACGATACTGTATCTTCGCAGAAATATCCAGCTCATCGCCAGGCTTTACCCTTCCGGTCAGGTCCTGGGTTGCGCCTGATCCGGTATTTCTCCTATCGGATACCTTCAAGCCGAGTCTCCCACTTACGATGGTGGAATAAGCCAGACTCAGAGTAACCCCTTCTCTGGACTGCCATCCTGCAGTCTCGGACTCAAATCCTCCATTTTCAATCACTTCCAGTCCCTGGGCATCATCTGGGGAGGCCTGGTTGCAAAACTCGTCTGAAGTTACAATGGAAGTTCTCTGCTCTCCAGTCAAAGGCATATCCACGGTTGTATTCATCTTCTTGTTATCGCCTAAAATAGGATACTTAATCCCATTCTCTGCGCCTTCCGTCGTCCAGGTAGCCGGCACCAGCACCGGAGTTCTTCCAATAGCTCCTCCATCCCGGAATACTAAACCATACCAGTCTCCTTCCGGCGTATCCACTACCTGTCCCTGAGCGGCTCCCTGATCATTTAATACAATGTGGCGTTCGTAGGGGCCCATCAAACTATCTGAGGTATAGCATAACTGAGTACGGCATCCCTGTACATGTTCTCCGTCCTCTGTGGTCAGCTCAGGCGGCCAGGTGATAAGGAAAAGATAGTATTTTCCATCAATTTTCTGAATGTGAGCTCCCTCGCCAAGGGGATTGTAGTCTAACTCGGGCCAAAGCTTGTCCACCAGTACCTGCTCCGTTCCCTTCACCACGTCCGTATAATCTTCGTTCAGCTCAATAATGTTGATCGGCGTTCCCCCGTAGACCATATAGCCCTTTTTTGTCTCCTCATCAAAGTACAGGCTCATGTCATGGTATACGCCGTCAATTTCAGATTTCTTCCATATGCCGTTTTCAATGTCGTCCGTCCGGTATATGTATGTCTTTCCTGTGGTATACGAAGCAAAACCACAGTAAAACATACCATCAAAGTACCTTAAACTGCTGGCCCAGGAGCCTTTGGAATAAGCGTTTCCATTCTGATTCGCCAAATCTCCCTGACTGTTGGACAAATTCATTTTGTCATTATCCGTCAGAGTTTCATAGACATAATTACAGATCTCCCAGTTCACCAAATCCTTAGATTTCATAATGGGTACACCAGGCGCATAGTACATCGTGGTGCTGGACATATAGTAGGTATCCCCCACCCGAATCACATCCACATCCGGGACATCCGCATTGATAACCGGATTCGTAAACTGCGTCCCGTCTTCGGTTACAGTGGATGTATATGCATCCGCCGGAATCGCGCTAAAGGGTACGGCCGTCGCAATCATCGCAAAGGACAGGGCAAAGGCTCCCACTCGCTTTAGCATCTTACATGAGTTTTTTTTCATCGCATTCCCTCCATTCTTTCTCTTGCATCAACTCATTGCATATAAATACTGGGTTACTAGTCTCTTCTCATTAAATTTAGCAAAAGCAGAATGGAAATGATACGGAATTTTTTGTCTAAATGGTTATTTTTTTTATCACAATTGCAAACAGGGCAGAGAAAAGCAGGAAATTCTGCTTCTCTTAGCCCTGTTTTCGGATATTTTTACATTGTAAAGTTTTGGTGTCTATTTATGAATTCTTAAGATATGTCCTATCAACCAGGATCCTATCGACCGGTTTCTTTAACTTGCCACTGAAAAAATTTACGACAACGCCGGTCAGCAAAGCGGAAAGAATCGTTCCCTCTCTTGTTCCCACAATGGTAAAATTAAAAAATAGAAGAGATACGAAAAGAGAAAATCTGGAAATTTCGATCTCATATAAAAGTGGAGCTGTTGCTCCGGTAAATGTTTCATCTACCTTTACAACAGCTCCTTCTTTGTTTCATTGCTTTGATAATTTGATTCTGCTTCAGCTTCTAAAACTCTGCGATTCTTTCTGCCGCATATTGAAGAATCAAAGCCGCGTCATCTGTATTTACCTGGCCGTCTCCGTTCACATCTGCGCTTCCTGCCTCATACTCTGAAAGCACAACAATCTCTGCGGATGCTCTCAAAACTGCCGTCGTGTCACCGGTATTGATTTCTCCGTCTCCGTTTACGTCGCCAATCAGACGGGCCTGTGTAATCTTCTGCGTCAATGTCTCTACTGCCTCGTTGACTTCCTCTTGCACGGCATCCTCATCCTCATAGACTACCCGGGCCTGCGCCAGAATCTCTTCCAGTCCTTCCACGGTAGCAGTCACATAGGCGTTGGCATTAGCCAGAATTTCCTCTGCTTTCTCTATTACAGCTGCCAAAGCTGCCTTATTGCCTTTCAGTACCAGCCCTTTAATGGCCTGGGAAAGCTTCAGGTACGCATTTGCTAGCGCCCCCTCGGTTCTGTCGGAATCCGCCAGAACCTCTTTTGCGTCGGCTACCGCCTGCTCTAAAACTCCCCAGCTCTCAGAGGTGTACTTATCGCCATTCAGGGCCTCCACCGCATCAATCAGGCTTCCCAAAGATGCCAGATCCGGATCCGGGGCCACCTGCACGATGGCATCAATCAGATTGCTGACCATCAGGTTTACAGCATCCTGAGTTGCCGTCGTATCCGTCAGCATCTCCTTTGCCTCTTCCAGTACATGCTTTAATACAGCCAGACTGCTTTCGTCATAATCCTGCTCTTTCGCCAGAATGTCTTCTGCCGCATCCACGGCCGCCTGCAAGTGCTGCTTCTGTACTCCATACTCCAGACCTCCAACGGCTGCAATCAGCTTTGTCAGCGCCTCATCAATCTCTGTCTTAGCCGCGTCTTCTTTTACCGCTTTCGCAGCCTGAAGAGCCTCCTGCAAGCTTGCCCAACTCTCTGCGGTATATTCCTCCTGATTCAGGCCTTCTGCAAAGAGAATCATCTTCTGCAATTCCTCAAACTGGAAGTTTTCTTCTTCTATAAATTCTGTATGAAGCTTCACCTGCTTCACAGTTGTTGCACCTTGCATATTTCGGATACCGATCTGACCTGATACGATGGAAGTATCTTTTGCCTCTAAGATCAATTTGTCTTTTCCGTCCAGATATACCTGAATCGTATCTCCAACACACTGGGCAGCAACCTGAATTTCGTCTCCTTCCATGAATACTCTGTCTGCCTGTGCCAGTACCGTATCCTGACCCTGCTGTGTCTTTACAATCTTCACACAGTCATTTTGTGCATCCACCACAACCTGATAGCCATCTAAGCCATCCCTTCCTGCCTGAGCACGCAGCAGTAATGCAGCCGCAGAGTCTTCTCCGGTCAGCTTCAGGGTTGTCTCGTAGCAAACATCCTTGATCTTTTCGCTGTCAATCAGCGCGTAAGCGCCTTCATCTTCTGAGGTATAGCCCTCATCGCTTAAGGTCCAGATGCCGTTTGCATCCCACTCATCGATACCGTTTGCAAACTCTGTGACATACCGAGGCTGACTTGCAATCTTTATATTATCTACAATCGCTGTCGCGCGGTATCCGCGGATAGCGGCTCCGCCCTCCAGGTAAGTAGAATCCGTCAGATCAATGCAGGGAGTCTCGTTGTCATCTGTATACACCTGAATACGTGAACCAAATACCGCTACACGTAATCTGTGGGTAGTACCCACCTTCAGCTCCGGTACGCTTACCTTTGCCAGCTCTTTCCAGTTCTGATTCGTCCGTCCTAGCTGTACATAACCGTCTCCGATGCCTGCGTAATATCCATCCGCACCATCCGCACCAATATTATAATTGGAAGAACGGAATACAAATCCCACGTTTCCATACTGTCCATTGGAGTTGGTCACTGTAATGTCCGCTTCATAGACGCCGTCCGCCATAGCCAGATCTTTCAGAATCATCTTATCGCCCTGGTCCGCAGACATATGCAGCGCCCCGTCTGTCACAGTTCCGCTCCAGTTGTTGCCCATTACCTGGTAGCGATCCTGGTAATTGGGATCGTCAAAGTTGTCTGTGATTAGAACATCCTTGGTCATATCCACAATCTCGCCTTCCGGGGCTTCATAAGATTCCGGTGAAACTGCCAGCTGGCTCATGGAAGCTTCTTCCGTTGCCACGCAGGTCATGCCCCCGGTAAACTGGCTGTAATCATAAATGTTGATCTTTGCCTCCGGGTCGCGATCCACATACACACGAATCTGGTCATCGAAAAGCGTCACTTTCACATGGTGCGCTCCCTCGGTCAGGCCGTCTACCTGTCCCAGTACCTCCCCGGTCTTTTCGTTGGTGAGGATCACCTTTTGTCCCGCGTCTTCCAGCATTACCCGATAGCCGCCCTCGTTATCTGTGCGAAGCACGAAACCTGCTTTGCTTTCAAGTACTGCCTCAGCGCTGTAGTTATCTGCTCCGGTCTCAATTACCTGTTCCTGGGTAACGATTTCCTGAGAAGCAATTTCATCCGGATTCAGAATGATAGTGGGGTTCACTGCGTAGCGGCCGTAAACGGAATTGTAGATGCGCAATCCATTGGGATTCTCGGCATCTTCTTTTACCTGATAGGTTACTGTGATGGTGTGATCTTCACCCATAGCCTCCTTGATAGCTGCTAACTTCTCAGCATCGATATTCAGGTTTACCAGATAGCCGAAGTCACCTGCACTTGTGGCTCCATTGTTTGGCTGATTCAGGGAAAGTGTTCCTCTCATATCTCTCGGATCATCCGGAAGATATACCGTATCAATCTCCACTCCGTTGATCAAAACCGTCATGTCCGTAGCCAGTTCTCTGCCAACAGCGGTCTGTCCCCACTGAGAACTGAAGGAAGACTTATTCTTATCCGTTCCCATCTGTCCCTTGTAGGAGGAAGCCTCAGCAAGCACTCTCATACCGTTTAAGTCTGCCAGATCAAAGTCTTCCGGAAGTGTATAGGTATAGCTCTGCTCTCCTGCTCCCTCGGTGGTCATCATCTTACCATCATTCACTGCCGCCCTCATCACCAGAGCACCGCCCTGGGTGTTCCAGGAAGCTTTCTGATTCTGGGCCGATTCATCTGCCACCACAATATTCATAAAGTTCTTCGCAATCTTTTCTCCCTCTGCACTCTCAATCCATACGGTCAGCGTTCCCACACATGACTGGGCAGGTGCGCGGAAGGAAATGGTTGCTTCTGCCTTCTCATAAGGAAGGATCTTCATTCCCAGAGTCCCGCTAAGACCTGTGCTGATACTGTTTCCATAGACATCTGTTCCATCGAAACGCCATTTCACTACAGAGTTCTCCGGTACGTCATTGGTCCAGCTCATAGCCATGATCTTGGTCTTGATTCTCTGGTTTGGTTTTACATTCTTGATGGGCTGATCCACGATTCCAATGTAAGTTTCCTGGGTCAGATCCTTAATCCCCATATCGCCGCCATAAGCAATCTCATCATACCCAAAAATTTTCCACTGTCTGTCATACGTTAAAATCCCGTTGCGCTCATACTCCACATCATAAGGCTCCGTATATACAAAGCCACTCTGTTTCTCATATCTGCGCTGAATATCCGTCATATACTTAAAGCAATAAGAAACATCATAATCTCCCGCATAGGCAGCCACACCGCCGTACTCGCTGTTTAACAGCGGATCTCCGTCCTGAGTTTCTCCAAACTTAAAGTTGTGGCTGGAACCTTCGTATGCTCCGTTTACAAACTCTTCCACTGTGCTCAGGGTGCTCGCATAAGTATTCGGATACATATGGTAAGTATTCAGATCCGTGGGCTGCACATGATCCTTATTACATGGACTCATGTCTTCCACAAGGATGTTCGGATTTGCTTCCTTTGTCTTATGGTAAAGGTGCTCGATCCACTCTGCCGTACTCATGCCATCGTTTGCTTTCCGATTCCGGGCCGCATCACTGGAATAAGCAGACTGTAAGCCCCAGGTCTCGTTAAACAGCATAAGCGCTACGATGGAAGGATGATTATAATCTCTGTCTATTGTTGCATCCAGACACTCTTCGTAGTACTGACGTCCCAGTGCGGAACCTCCCTCGGTAGCAGGTACCATGGCGGTTGCATGAGGCATATCCTGCCATACCATCATACCTAATTTATCGCACCAGTAATACTGAAGGGGATCTTCAATCTTTAAATGCTTACGGATCATGTTAAATCCGGCTTCCTTCATGGCCAGAATGTCATACCGAAGTGCGTCTTCTGAAGGAGCCGTATAGATACCTTCCTCCCAGAATCCCTGGTCCAGAAGTCCGGACAGATAAATAGGCTCGTTATTCAGATAAATGTATTTTACGCCCAGATCTTCATCGTAGTATTTCGTCTCAATCTTTCTTAATCCAAAGTAGGTAGAAAGCTGATCTACCACGTTGCCTTCTCCGTCTTTCAGAGTCAAAGTTCCCTGATACAAGTTGGGCTCTCTGTAGTCCCACAGTTTTTGGTTCTCAATCTGAATCGGATCCAGGGTTATCGTGTTTTCTCCTGCCTTCACGGCAAAAGTCTGGCTTCCCTTTACAGTAGAGCCGGTCTTCACATCCTGCTCTGTAGCAACATCATAAAGGGTACTCTCAAAGTCATACTCTAAGGTCAGTTCCTGATCCGCATCGGAAGTCACATCTACCGTGTAAGTTACCTGTGACTGGTCAATGTCAGATGCTGCTTTGGCCTGATCCAAATAGGTATTACTTCTAGCTTCCATACCCACGGTCTGCCAGATCCCGCTGGTATGAGTATATCCACAGGGAGCGTTTCTTCCCTGTTTTCCTACCAGTGCCGGATAACTGTCATCCCCATAATTTCCTTTGTCTTCCACCCATAAGGTAATCACATTCTCTTCTCCGGGTATCATGTAACCGGTCACGTCCATCTCAAAGGCACTATAACCTCCAATATGTTCTCCAACCTCTTCTCCATTAACCCAAAGCTTGCACTTCCAATCCACGGCGCCGAATTTCAGGAAGATCTTCTTTCCTTCCCAGGATTCGTCCACCGTCACGGTTCTCTGATACCATGCCTGTCCCTTATAATTTTCATCTTGGATTCCACTTAACGAAGATTCCCAACAGAAAGGCACATTGATATTTTGCTCAAAGCTCTGATCCTTGGCGTACCATCCTTCGTCGATGCCCACTTCAGATGGGTCAAAGGCAAAACTCCACCAGCCATTCAGATTTACATAGGAATCTCTCTCCCAATCCCTTCTCGGAGTCTCAGAGCGATCCGGCTCTGCCTCCATATCAGGCTTTACAATCAGGTTCTGCTCAGACAATACTCTTTGATTCCCTTGGATAGCTTTCAGCTTATAAGTTCCCACCGGAAGCGGTGTTAACGTTAAATTTGCTGAAGTTGCAGATACCGAGTTGATCTGCGCGTAGGTGGGTTCACTGAGGGAATCACCTGTAGCCTTCACCACCTCAAATGCCTCTGCGTCTGACAGATTTCTTCCGGTGATGGCAATCGTTCCGTCAAATGCCTCGCCTTCCATTAGGTTTCCTTGGGAAGTATCGATATTTGAGATGTACATGCCCTGATAATTTTCAGGCATAAAGTACGCGGATGCAGGGATCACTTTTCTCTCCATGCCCTGGTTATTGCTCCAGTAGAGAATCACGTGAGAGCCACCTTCGTAGTCAAAGTAGTCTGCTCGGAAGTTATATTTGCGTCCCGCCTCCAGGGTTACGCTCTTGCTGGTCTGCAATGCATCCCATAATCCTCCGTCCCAATAGTTAATCAACTGCTCTCCGTCAATCCACAGACGAAGTCCGTTATCAGAATAACCATAGAAGGTATAGTTTCCTGTCTTTGGAACTTCAATCTGACCAGTCCAGCGGATACCCGCAGCATCACTCTGGCCTGTGGTTGCAGCCAATTTCGTCTCCAGATCCGAAAAGTTAATATCATAGTCTACGCCCTCAGATTTCAGCGTATTTAAGGTAACATTGGTTCCGGAACCTGCTATCGTATAATACTGAGCGTAAAGCCCGCTCAGGTCTCCTGTCTGCACGTCCTTCTGTACAGAAACCGTCAGTTCCACCTCCAGATCCAGATTTCCCAGATTTACCACGTTTTCCGGCAGAATCACCGTACCGGTAATGGTAAGCTCCCTCTCTGTGGTATCCTGAGCGTCATACTCGCTGGTATCCCATACTACTTCCGCGCTGTACGGCTGGTTCGGGTCACTCTTGGAAGTAACTACACTATGGATTTCATCAGGCAAATTCCAGGTATCCGGCGTACTTCCCGCAACGACCTGAATTTTACTCACGTCCGGTTCACCCACACAGATCAGATTATCCACGTCGGAAGCTCCGGAAGGAATACTCTGAGGTGTTACTGTGGGGCCTTTCACTTCCAGAACCGTCTCCCCGTTTACTTCCGTAAACTGAATTCTGTCAATGCATAGTCTTCTGGGCTCTGTGGTCGTGGTATTGTTATGGCAATGGTATACCATAAACATTTCTTTTCCATCCGGTGAGGTGGTAATGCAGTGATGTCCCGCGCCCTTTACCAGGCTGTTGGACTGCATGATCGGATTGTTTTCATACTTTACAAAACCCTTCAGGGGATCCGTGCTGGTGGCATAGCCAGAGCCATAATTGGGACTTTCAAAGTGAGAACCCGAATAAGTCAGATAATAGACCCCATCCTTCTTCAGCATGAAGGGGCCTTCGTTAATCCTTCCCATATCCTGTTCCCAATCTCCGTCCGGCTCAAACAGACGGGTAACCGTAGACTCATCAATACTCATCATATCATCGTTGAGCTTAGCGCCATGAAGTACATTTCCATTGTCAAATCTTACAAAATACAAGTAATATTGTCCATCATCATCCTGAAATACGTGAGCGTCGATTTCATTTACGTCTTCATGCAGCGGCTTTTGCACCTCCTGGGTAAAGGGCCCTAACGGAGAATCGCTGGTAGCCACGCAGATATGCTCATTTGCGGTATAATACATATAGTATACACCGTCGCGCTCAATCAAATCTGGCGCCCAAAAACCGGTGTCTCCCCATACATCATTTTTATTTAAGGCCCATCCCTTGTCCGTCCAATTTACCAGGTCGGTTGAGGTATATACCTTGATGCCCTGGCTGGAATCTCCAGCGTTGGTCGGATATAGATAATAGGTGCCGTTGTCATACAGAATATCCGGATCTGCGCAATTTGGCAGAATAGGATTCTGATAGGTGGCGCCTTCTGCCTGCGGTTCCGCGTAAGCAGAAACCTTTACATTCCTATAAGTGGCATCTGACAGCCAGTTTCTAAGTCCAATCGTACCTGAGGCATGGTCGCTATCTGTCACGTCAATCTTTGCGTACTGCTCTCCATCGTAGTTCACATAAACCACAATGTGGTTTCCGGAAACTGCGACAGTTACATGATAAGTCACTCCATACTCAATTGAGGTCTTCTTTTTCGCAATCTCAGACCATTTGCCATCCGTCACTTTGCCCAGGGAAACCCAACGGTTATGTGCGTCAATACACACATAATATCCCTCATAGGCATCTCCTCCGTTTTCCGGATTGCTCACCCGAAAGATCAAACCTGCCTGGGCACTGGACGCGTCACTGCCCACCGGGCTTTGCTTTTCCACCGTTACATCGGCTTCATAGACAAAATCCGTAAATATGTGATCCTTCAGTACGGCCTTGTTCCCTCTGGAACCCTGAATTGTCCAGGAATTTTCCCCTTGTATCCATTCTGCCGGCTCTAGACCTGTGTAGGTCTGCCATTCCTCATAGCTGGAAAAATCACTGGAGTAGAGTTCCTCGCCAATCCCCTCCAAATCGGCAGATCTATTCTGCGCGCTTGGAGTACCCTCTTCTGCCTGCGTTATCAGCGGATATGCCCCCACCGTGGTGAGAATCATGGCAAATGCCATAAGAACGCTAAGCAGTCGATTCGCTCTTCTTTTCCACTTTGTTCTCATTTTCATATGTTCCTTTCTTTTCATTGTACTGTTACTTTTTACCAATTCCGCCGCAGTTTCTGCTTCTACCTCCTTTCCCTGCCGGCGTATGATATGGACACTACTTGTACAGTGTATCTAAATACTAGCATAGGAATTTTTAAACATCTTTGTAAAATTTTGGTGTTTTTTTATAAATTCTTAATGAAGTAGAAAAAGGAGCCGTTTATAACGACTCCCATTTGATCCTTCTACTTTTCTACAATTTCCAATACGTCCATCGGACAAGCTTTCACACAGATACCGCACGCGATACATTTGCTGCTCACAGGAGAACTTTCCGCTTTCACCATGACTCCAAAGGGACAGACTTCCACACACTTACCGCATCCTGTACACAGCTTTTTATTAATGATGTAAGTTCCCTTGGCATTCTGCTTAATTGCTCCGGCTTCGCAGACCTTTGCGCACTTTCCGCACTGAACGCAAACCATTGGTTTTACTTTTCCATTTTTTTCTACAATCTGAATACAGGATTTATCCGGGTCAAATTCTTTGTAAAAGCTGGTGGAACAGGCTCTGACACATTCCAGACAGGCCATACAGGTACTATCCTTTTTTACTGCTAATTTCTTCATATCTTTATCCTCCGGTATTTGATCATTTCTATCACATAGTGTAACATTTTTAGACCGCTTTCGCAAGCAGAACCGTCTCTACATTTAGCTGGGCAATATAAAAACCCAGAAATCTTACGATTCTGGGTTTTTATTGTTATCATCATCTATATCAGATTTTGAGTTTCAGATCATTACTCGATGATGGAAGCTACACGGCCTGAACCAACGGTTCTACCACCCTCACGGATAGCGAAGGTAAGACCCTGTTCCATAGCGATCGGGTGGATCAGCTCAATGGTCATCTCTACGTTATCGCCAGGCATGCACATCTCGGTTCCTTCCGGCAGATTGATCACACCGGTAACGTCCGTTGTACGGAAATAGAACTGAGGTCTGTAGTTGTTGAAGAACGGAGTATGACGTCCACCTTCATCTTTGGTCAGAACGTAAACCTGAGCGGTAAACTTAGTATGGCAGGTAACGGTACCCGGTTTAGCCAGAACCTGTCCTCTTTCGATTTCTGTTCTCTGAATACCACGAAGCAGAGCGCCGATATTATCACCAGCCTGAGCCTCATCCAGAAGCTTACGGAACATTTCGATACCGGTTACAACAGTCTTTCTGGTTTCTTCCTTAATACCAACAATTTCTACTTCCTCAGATACATGCAGAACACCACGCTCTACTCTACCTGTAGCAACAGTACCACGTCCGGTAATAGAGAATACGTCCTCTACCGGCATCAGGAACGGCTGATCTGTTGCACGCTGGGGATCGGGAACCCACTCGTCTACTGCATCCATCAGTTCCAGAATCTTGTCTCCCCACTCGCTGTTGGGATCTTCCAGAGCCTTCAGAGCGGAACCCTGAATGATCGGTGTATCATCGCCCGGGAACTCATACTCAGTCAGCAGTTCACGGATTTCCATGTCTACTAATTCAAGCAGTTCCTCGTCATCTACCATATCGCACTTGTTCATGAATACTACGATGTAAGGTACGCCTACCTGACGGGAAAGAAGGATATGCTCTTTGGTCTGAGCCATAACACCGTCTGTAGCAGCTACAACAAGGATAGC
>CABSEG010000026.1 GCA_902476645.1 uncultured Lachnospiraceae bacterium
GCTCCCAGAACTGCAAAGGTAAAATCCACCAAGTATAAAATCGTTGCGATGAGAATGGCTGCTTTTCCAACGGATACGTCAAACCAGCCTACTATCGCTTCCACAAAAGGCTGTAATACGCCGAACATCAACAAAGTAAAAAACCCCCAGGCAAGAGAGCTGCCCAGACAAATCCTGCCCTGAAAATTAAACTTTTTATCGCTGTAATCCCACCAGCTGGTGTGAAAAAGCCTTTCCATAAGCAAAGAGGTCAGGTATTCCAACCCTGTAGCCACCAACACTCCTCCCGCATATAAAGCAATCCAATTTTTCTGAAGCGGCCGTAGAATCAAATATACACTAACCGCCCCGACTCCGTAAATCGTACACAGAGGTCCATTCACAAAACCTCTGTTTACCAATTTCTTCCGCTTAAGCGAAACATAGCAACTCTCCCAAAGCCAACCCAAAAAACTATAAAGATAAAACCAGGAGGCTATGTGATAAAAATCGACTCCTAAAATTTGAAAATCCCACATGTTTTCCTTCCCTTATGACTATTCTATTGTTCCAAAATGCGGTATAATACAAAAAACAGTTTTGAAAGGAGGATCTATGCTTACAAGAGAAAAAATACTCTCCCTTCCCATTACCTATCAGGGAGCTTACTTGCCGCAGGATGAAAGTCTGCTTTTTTTCGACATAGAAACAACTGGCTTTTCCCCAAAAACAGCTCAGATCTATCTGATCGGTGCCATCGCCAAAGTCGAACATCAATGGAGGCTTATCCAATGGTTGGCCCAGTCTCCCCAGGAGGAACCTTTGCTTTTACAAACTTTTCTTACGTTTGCCGCATCCTTTTCCAACCTGATTCATTTTAACGGGACCACCTTTGATCTCCCTTTTTTCAGGCAAAGAGCCTCTCTCTATTCCCTTCCAGACCTTGGGAAAGGCAAACATTCTCTGGATATATTACAAATAATTCGTCCATATCGAAAGGTCCTCAGGCTGGAACACCTTAATCAGACTGCCTTGGAACAATTCTTAGGCATTCTTCGGAATGATTCCATGAATGGAGGGCACTTAATCCCTGTATATCTACAATATGCAGACACCCCAGATCCGAAACTGGCCGATCTCCTGCTCCTTCACAACCATGATGATCTTTTGGGAATGATACAACTCTTGCCAATGCTTTCCTATGCTGACTTCTTCTCCGGAAAATTTTCGGTAAAAGGATGTGAACCGGACAGGGAAGATGACTCTTCCTTTTTCCTGATCTTTCATCTCTCTTTGGAATCATCGGTCCCAAAGCCGCTTTCCCTGCCCTTCAAGCATGGATACCTAAAAGTCGAAAATACCTCCGGCAGGATGTTGGTACATGGACGAAAGGGGGAAATGAAACATTTTCTTAAAAATTACAGGGACTACTACTACCTTCCCACCGAAGATATGGCAATCCATAAGAGTATAGGTTCCTATGTAGACCGGGAACATCGGATTCCAGCAAAGGCTGCCACCTGCTATATCCGAAAAACTGGTCTTTTTCTCCCTGTCCGGCATTCCACCTGCGGCTTCCCCCTGTTCTCTTTCGCCTATAGGGATTTGGACACCTATCTGGAATGCACTCCTGAATTTATTGACGATCCGGATTTGCAGCTTCGTTACTGCCGTGGTCTTCTTTTCGACTGTATAAATCTGTAGGTCCTATTATAACACATTTTTCCTGTTTATAAAAACAAAAAGTCTGATTTCTCAGACTTTTTGTATCTTTTCTATTTTATTTTCTTCACCCGGTTATAATGACCGGAAGATCAAAGAAACTCTTATTCTTCCTCTGTAGCTTCCTCTTTCACAGGAGCAGTCGCTGCCGTGTTTTCCAATGCTTTCATACTCAGACTGATCTTTTTGTCTGTCTCATTGAAATCCACCACTTTAGCGGTAATCTGCTGTCCTACCTTCAATACATCAGCAGGTTTATCCACGTGCTCATGGGAAATCTGGGATACGTGAAGCAATGCATCCACACCCGGTTCCAGCTCTACAAAGGCACCAAAGTCTGTCATTCTGGCCACCTTGCCTTCCACAATATTTCCCACCGCATATTTCTCTGCCGCAGTCAGCCACGGATTCTGGTCTTCAAATTTCAAACTCAGGGCAATTTTATCTCCACTGATATCTTTGATCAGCACAGTAAGGGGCTCGCCGACCTTGAATACCTTCTTGGGATTTTCCACACGTCCCCAAGACATTTCAGAGATGTGAAGCAGTCCATCTGCCCCTCCCAAATCGATAAATGCACCAAAATCTGTTACATTCTTAATCACGCCGTCTACCACGTCCCCCACATGGATACGCTCAAACAGCTCCTTCTGCATTTGCGCCTTCTTCGCCAATAACAGCTGCTTCCGGTTTCCGATGATTCTTCTTCTTCTCGGATTAAATTCACTGATTACAAATTCAATTTCCTGTCCGGCATACTTGGACAGATTCTTCTCATAAGTATCTGATACCAGGCTGGCAGGAATGAATACCCTGGATTCATCAATAATAACACTTAAACCACCATCTAACACCTGTGCTACCGGAGCTTTTAATACCTCCTGTGATTCAAATGCCTCTTCCAGTCTCTTGTTGCCCTTCTCAGCTGCCAGTCTCTTATAGGTTAAAAGTACCTGGCCTTCTCCGTCGTTTACCTTCAGAACCTTTGCCTCCATCGTGTCGCCCACGTGGACAGCCTGACAAAGATCAATGCTGGCATCATTGGAATATTCGTTCTTGGTGATAATGCCATCCGCTTTGTAGCCAATATTTAAAATAATTTCGTCATCTTTTACATCGATAACTGTACCTTCGACTACCTCTCCATTATGAATTGTTTTAAATGACTCATCCAGCATTTGTTCAAAGCTCATTTCTGACATTCCTTTTGAACCTCCTCAATAATTTTGTTTGGGGTCGATGCCCCTGCGGTAATACCTACGCAACTCATGGAGTGTAGCAAAGTTACATCCAAATCATCAAGTGTCTGTATATAGTAAGTATTTTCACATTCTTTTTTGCATATTTCAAATAACTTCTGGGTGTTTGAACTCTGTCTGCCCCCTATGACAATCATGCCGTCCACCCGCTTTGCGATGTCACTGGCCTCGCTCTGTCGCTGGTGTGTGGCATTGCAAATCGTATTTAAAACACATATATCATAACCCTTTTTTGAAAGAATTTCAACTAATTTATTAAATTT
The DNA here is from genome assembly GCA_902476645.1 of uncultured Lachnospiraceae bacterium. Classification (GTDB taxonomy): domain Bacteria; phylum Bacillota; class Clostridia; order Lachnospirales; family Lachnospiraceae; genus CABSEG01. The sequence continues at coordinate 3,224 of CABSEG010000026.1, forward strand.
ATTGTAATTAAATGTCGTCTGAGACACAACACAAACCTTTTTTTCTCCTTCCGGAACAAATTCCAAGGCTTCTTGCTCAGTTCCAATGACCGTTGCCTTTCCCTGACACCATCCGCGAATACCTTCCACCTCCGGATGACTTACATTTCCGATGATTACAATCTGAGCTCCTTCCCGACTCTTTTCAGATACAATCCGATGAATCTTCTTTACAAACGGACAGGTGGCATCCACAAGGGAAAGTCCGTTTTGTTGTATTCGATCATAAATCCTCTTCGGAACTCCATGAGAACGGATCACCACGGTTCCTTCCTGAAGCTGTAAAAGCTCTTCTTCGGAATTTAAAACCTTTACCCCCTTCTGCTCCAGATCATGTACCACTTCTTCGTTGTGGATAATGGGGCCATAGGTATACACCGGAAGCGCAGCCTCCTTGGTCTGCTCATACACCTTGTCCACAGCCCGCCTGACTCCAAAACAAAAGCCTGCTGTCTTTGCCTTGATAACCTTCACCTGTCTCTCACTTCCTCATAGATTTTTCGGATATGTGAAACCACCTGGTCGATGGTCATATGGGAAGAATCCACTAATATAGCGTCCTCGGCCTGCTTAAGAGGCGCTATCTCTCTCGTCATGTCTCTATGGTCTCTCTCCTGGATGTCCCGCTCAATTTCTTCCAGCTGACACTGAACCCCCTTTTCCCGAAGCTCCAGAAATCTTCTCTGTGCCCTGGTCTGTACACTGGCAGTTAGATAAATTTTTAGCTGAGCATTGGGAAGCACATTCGTTCCGATGTCTCTTCCGTCCATAAGTACATCCTCTTTGCCTGCCAAATCCCTTTGAAGCTTTAGAAGCGCCGCCCGAACATCTGGATTTGCTGAGGATATGGATGCCATATTTCCCACTTCCTCTGTCCTGATTAGGCCCGTAACATTTTCTCCGTTTAACAGCACCTGCTGGTTTCCTCCTTTATAGGAAAGCTCTACCCGTATCTGGCTGCAGGCCTCGCGTATCCCTGCCTCATCTTTTCCATCAATCTTTCGCCGCAGCAGATACAGTGCAATGGCCCGGTACATAGCCCCGGTATCTACATAGAGAAAAGACAGTTCCTTTGCCAATCTCTTTGCAATGGTACTCTTTCCAGCTCCTGCCGGTCCGTCAATTGCAATGTTAAAACCCATTGATCTCCTCCTGGTTGTCTTTCTTATTACTCCAGGCCGACACTCACCGCGGCAGCATAAGCCGTTGACCAGGCAATCTGCAAATTAAATCCCCCGGTAACCGCATCCAAATCCAGCACCTCTCCGATAAAATACAGTCCCTTTACCAGTTTGGATTCCATCGTGGAGGGCAATATTTCCTTTACCGCCACGCCGCCCTTCGTAATAATAGCTTCATTATAATATCTAAGTCCCGTTGCCGTCAACTCCAGATCCTTGATTTTCCGCACAAATTCCTGTCTTTCTTCCCTGGAAATTTCATTTACCTTTTTTTCCGGCAAAATTCCGGATTGTTCTATCATAACCGGTACCAGTTTTGCAGGAAACAGGGTATGGATAACATTTTTAAACTGCTTATTCTGCCCTGCCTCAAACTCCCTGACTAATCTTCGATCCAACTGTTCCACTGTCAGTGCGGGTTTGAGATCCACAGACAGGCGCAGAGTTTTTTTCTTCAATGTCCTTGCCACCAGACTGCTGGCGGTAAGGACAAGGGGCCCTGTCACTCCGAAATGCGTAAACATCATCTCACCAAAATCCTGAAACAGACATTTCCTTCCATCATACACGGAAAGCTTCACATTGCGCAGGGAAAGCCCTTTCAGACGTGGCACAAACTCCTCTGCCGTATTAAAGGGGACCAGGGAGGGACACAGCTGGATTACCTGGTGACCGGCATCTTCCGCAAATCGATATCCGTCCCCGGTGGATCCGGTACTCTGGTAAGAGTATCCCCCGGTAGCCACAAAGACAGCATCTGAAAAAATTTTTCTTCCATCACGCAAAAGTACGCCCTGACACCGCTTTTGATTGATCAAAAGCTTTTCTACCTCACAATTAAGATGAACCTTCACACCAGCTTTCTTCATTCTACGCTCCAGCGCGCCAATCACGTCAGATGAATGATCTGAAAGAGGGAAGACACGGTTCCCCCGCTCCGTCTTTGTCCTCAAACCACTTTCTTCAAAAAATGAAATCGTATCCTGATTTGAAAAACCATAAAAAGCACTGTAAAGAAACTTGGCATTGGTACACACATGTTCAAAAAGCTCCTCTATCTCACATGCATTTGTCAGATTGCAACGTCCTTTTCCTGTGATATAAAGTTTCTTTCCCAGCTTTTCATTTTTCTCATAGACATGAACCCTGTGTCCTCTCTCTCCAGCTACAGCAGCCGCCATCATACCGGCTGCTCCTCCTCCCACAATCACCAATGTTTTTTGATTTTTTTCTTTCATGGTTTTTCCCCTTTTTTCGTCTGTCAAATTTTCTACCCACATTCCATCATTTCCTGATCCTGACATCTAAGCTAAGAGTATAACATGGATTTTTTTACAGGTCAATTTTCTAATAAACGGGTTTTTAACGCACATTGGGGCGGTGGCTTTTGCCACCGCCCCAAAAAGTGATCCTTCCTGAGTCCTCTATACCGGATATGCTCCGTTTTTCGTATCAGCCACGTTTGGATCCACCTTTGTCTTTTGTGCCTCTCTGTATTTGAAAAACTCTGTAGCTACCTGCGGGAACAGAGCATACGTCAAAACATCCTCATCCTGTTCCTTCCACTGGATCATCTCTTTCTCAATTTTATCTAATTCCGGCTCCAGTAAATCCGCGGGTCTGCAAGTAATCGGCTTTTTGTCACCGATGCATTTCTTTTGTACTTCCGGATTAAAGGGTTTGATGGTCGCTCCGTATTCTCCGGAAAGAACAGCCTTCGTCTCCTTTGTCACCATCTTATAGCGCTCGCCCATAATCACATTGAACACTGCCTGGGTTCCCACAATCTGTGAGGAAGGCGTTACCAGCGGACACTGTCCCAGATCTTCCCGTACCCTTGGCACTTCTTCCAGTACCTCGTAGTACTTGTCTTCCGCATGCTGTTCTTTCAGCTGGGAAGTCAGATTGGAGAGCATTCCTCCCGGCACCTGATAAAGAAGCGTCTTGATATTCACACCCAGGTTCTTCGGATTTAACAAGCCACTCTCCAACGCTTCATCACGGATAGGTCTGAAGTAATCCGCAATCTCTGCCAACAGCTTTTGATCCAGTCCCGTATCATAGGGGGTACCCTTAAAAGTCTCCACCATAACTTCTGTAGCCGGCTGAGAGGTTCCAAGCGCAAACGGAGATATTGCCGTATCGATCACATCCACTCCGGCTTCCACTGCCTTTAAGTACGTCATGGATGCCACACCGGAAGTATAGTGGGTATGTAACTGTACCGGAATCTTCACAGCTGACTTGATTGCCGTAATCAGCTCGGTTGCCGTATAGGGAAGCAAAAGTCCTGCCATATCTTTAAAACAGATGGAGTTTGCTCCCATATCTTCAATTCTCTTTGCGATATCCACCCAGTACTCCATGGTGTAGGCATCGCCCAGGGTATAGGACAGTGCCACCTGAGCATGACCTTTTTCCTTGTTTGCAGCTTTCACGGCCGTCTGTAAATTTCTCAAATCATTCATACAGTCAAAAATACGAATGATATCAATACCGTTTGCAATGGATTTCTGTACGAAATACTCCACCACATCATCCGCATAGGGGCGATAGCCCAGGATATTCTGTCCGCGAAACAGCATCTGCAGTTTCGTATTTTTAAAGCCATCCCGAAACTTACGAAGTCTCTCCCACGGGTCTTCCTTAAGGAAGCGCAACGACGCATCAAACGTTGCCCCTCCCCAACACTCTACGGAATGATATCCCACTTTATCCATCTTGTCCACGATGGGCAGCATCTGTTCCGTGGTCATTCTGGTTGCAATCAGAGACTGGTGAGCGTCACGCAGAATGGTCTCTGTAATCTTAACCGGTTTCTTTTCTATTTTTTTTGACATTCCTTTTCCTCCTTATTTTCTGCACTCAGTACTGCGCCTTATACTCCGAATATTGCCATGAAAACTCCGGCTGCCACAGCGGTTCCGATTACGCCCGCCACATTCGGGCCCATGGCATGCATCAACAGGAAGTTGGTAGGATCTGCCTCAGCTCCCACCTTCTGGGATACACGGGCAGCCATGGGAACGGCCGAAACTCCCGCAGATCCAATCAACGGATTGATCTTTCCTCCTGACAACTTGCACATCAGTTTTCCTAACAAAACGCCGCCTGCTGTTCCAAAAGCAAAGGCAACCAGGCCGAGGAATACGATTTTTAATGTATCCAGATTCAGGAATGCTTCCGCACTGGTAGAAGCTCCAACTGATGTTCCAAGCAAGATAACTACAATATACATCAGGGCATTTGCCGCTGTCTCTGTCAGCTGTTTTACCACACCGGACTCCCGGAACAGATTTCCCAGCATCAGCATACCTACCAGCGGAGCCGTGGTGGGCAGAAGCAGGCAGACCACAACCGTAATTACCACAGGGAACAGAATCTTTTCCAGTTTGGAAACAGGACGAAGCTGTTCCATCTTAATCTTTCGCTCTTTCTCCGTGGTCAAAAGCTTCATAATCGGCGGCTGAATAATGGGTACTAAAGACATATAGGAATAAGCTGCCACGGCAATGGGACCCATCAATGTCGTCTGTCCCAATTTTCCTGCCAGGAAAATGGATGTGGGGCCATCCGCGCCTCCAATAATGGAGGTCGCCGCCGCTGCCTTCCCATTGAATCCCAAAAGGATTGCCAGAAAATAAGCTACATAGATGCCCAACTGGGCTGCTGCACCCATTAAAAAACTGGTGGGATTTGCGATCAGAGGACCGAAATCCGTCATTGCTCCCACCCCCATAAAGATCAGAGATGGGAATATACTCCATTCATCCAGTAAATAGAAGTAATGCAAAAGTCCTCCTACCCCATTGGACGTCTCTTCGGGACTGGCCATAATATCCGGATAGATATTCACCAGAAGCATACCAAATGCGATGGGTACTAACAAAAGAGGCTCAAACCCCTTTTTAATCGCCAGGTATAAGAACACACATGCAACTAAAATCATCAGATAGTTGCCCCATGTCAGATTGAAGAAAGCCGTCTGGTGGAGTAGATTTGACAACGTATCTGTAACGTATGACATTTTTCTACCTCCAATTTAATTCATTGTCGCTAAAGAATCACCGGTTTCTACCGCGTCTCCGACCGCCACGTCAATACTAGCCACGGTTCCGTCCTGTGGAGCTACCACCGGAATCTCCATTTTCATAGCCTCTAAGATCACAATGGAATCTCCGGCCTTTACCGCCTGTCCTACGCTGGCCTCTACTTTACAAACCTTTCCCGGAACAGAAGCAGCTACTACCACTGTTCCTGCTCCGGCTGCTTTCGGCGCTGCCTTGGGAGCTGACTGAGGCACAGGCTTCGGTGCCGCCTTGGGTGCTGCTGTCTGACCCGTTGCAGCGCCTTCCTCTACGGTTACATCATATGCGGTTCCGTTAACTGTAATTGTGTAATGTTTCATCTTTTTTTCCTCCTATTTTTACGCTTTTTTCCAATTCTTTGATTTCCTGATAGAACGTACAACGAAACAATCCGTAGATGTATTTTCAGACGCTGCTATGGCCGCCGAAATCACTGCCACCAGCTCCCGATCATCCACAAGCTCTTTCTCCTGCAACAAACGCTCCTGCTCCATGACCGGAGCGTCAACTGTTTCTTTCTTTTCCTCTTTGCTCTGTAACTTTGCTTCCAGTTTGGAAACGTGTTTAAACAGGGAGATCACAAAACAGAGGAAAAACAAAATCACAAATACGATTCCAAGACCCATCAGCGTATTCAGTCCGGCCTCTTCCAGTTTTACTGCCAGCGTCTGATTCACATTAAAACTCATGCTGGTCAGAGTATTCTGGGAGGGATTCAAAACTAAATCCACGGTGGCATCTGCTTTTTCATATTCCACAAGGCTGCTTACGGTCACGCTGTCTTCTTCCTCGACTACTGCCTGCTCCTTTACAGATTCATAAGCTCCCAGACTGTCCTTGGCACTTTTCCAGGATTCCAGGGCGGAAATTGTAAAGTCATCCGACTGCTTCAGATATTCTTCAATCTGTTCATCCGAAAAATTTGCTATCTGTTCAATCAGACTTTGAGCAGAAGTCTTGTACAAATCCGCCTGTTCCTGAGTCATCGTTTCCAGAGAATCTTCAAACGTCTGTTTTGAGCTGCAGGCAGACAAGCCCAGTACCATCAATGCCAGGCAAACCGCCATCCATAATCCCTTTAATCTAAGCTTCATATTATTCACCTCACTTAAACCGTGCCGTGTTTCTTGACAGGACGGTCTTCTCTCTTCGTGAACAACATTTCAAAAGCGCCAATCACATATTTTCTGGTATCCTCGGCCTCAATCAGCGTGTCTACATATCCCCTCTTAGCTGCGGACATTGCGCTGGATTGAAGCTGTGCATAGTCTGCTGCCTTTTCACTTATGGTGGCAGCGTCCTCACCGGCATACATGATCTTTGCCGCCAGCTTCGCATCCATCATACCGATTTGCGCATCCGTCCAGGCAAAGGTCATATCAGCCCCCAGTGCCTTGCTGTTCATTGCCACGTAAGCGCTTCCATAGGCTTCCCCTGTGATGACATTTACTTTCGGTACCGTTGCATTTGCAAATGCGTATGTAAGCTCTCAAACTGCGCAAGAGATGCTTCTCTCTGCATGCATATTTGCCTTAAATCCCTTTACATTGGTAATGGAGAGCACCGGAATCTGAAAAGCGTCGCAGAAATTTACAAATTTGGCCGCTTTTCTGGCACCTTTGGTGGTGAGTACAGGGTCAAACTCTTCTGTAATCTTTCCTTCCGCATCATAGAGCGCGGTTCTGTTTGCCACTGCTCCCACCGTCATTCCATTTAACTTGATAAATCCCGTCACCATTTCCTTAGCGTAACCAGCCTTTGTCTCCACAAATACAGAATCGTCCGATATATTAGAAAGAAGGATGGATGCGTCTGCCGCCGCATTGGCCAGGTCCTTACATACACGGTTCAAATCATCCGTACATTCTTCATAAGAATCATCATCCTCATTATTTGCCGGAAGCATGCAGACCAATTTTCGAATCCCCGCAAAAATCTCTTCCTCGCTTCCCACAAAGTCTACCAGACCGGCCTCTTCGCTCTGGAATTTCGCGGTCGCGGTATCACACTTGGACACCTCATTACCATCCAGCGCATTGGGAGAGTTTACAAATAATCTTGCTTTCTTTTCCTCCATAAAAGTAAAGTCCGTCAGCGCAGGCATCACTGCCAGCCCGCCTCCGCAGGTTCCAAAAATTGCCGTGATCTGGGGAATCACCCCAGATGCCCAAACCTGCTTTTTATAAATTTCTCCGAAAGCATTTAATGCATCCGTAGCCTCCTGAAGTCGCATCCCCGCACAATCGATCAGGCCGATGACAGGAGCTCCCATCTTCATCGCCAGATCATAGAGTCCTGCAATTTTTCTGGCATGCATCTCGCCGATAGAACCGCCTAAAACGGAAGCGTCCTGGCTATAGACGTACACTAATCTGCCATCAATAATTCCATAACCCGTAATCACTCCATCCGCAGGGGTTTCTGTTTGCTGCATGTTGAAATCGGTACTCCTGGCAGTCACATATCTGCCGATCTCAACAAAACTGTTCTCATCAAGCAAAGAAGCGACTCTCGTGCTTGCTAAGCCTTGTGCTGTGTTACTCATGATTCAGCCCTCCATTTTCTATTTTTTGAAAGTAAAACCATATTTCTGCCAATTTAAATTGTATCTTGTTTCACACAAAAGATCAAGCTTTTTGTCTATTCTTTCACAATTGGAAGAGACCTCATCTTCCCATAAATTTTTCTAAAATGTATCTCAGACACCACTCATACCCAATCTTTTCTACTTCTGTTTTCGTCTTAACAGGAAACTCCATCAGCACCTGTCCATGTAAAAGATAGCGGACTGTCCCCACCTGCTCGCCTGGTTTCACTGGCGCCTCTAAAAGCTTTTTTACCTGGGTTGTAATTGAGACCGCTTCATCTTTCCGAAGTAGCAGTCGCTTCGTTTTCGCCTCATTGTCATCTACATAGACCTCTGCCGCCGAATCATCTCCCAAAACACCGCTGTTTGGGATGCCGTTTAAAACCGGTATGGGATCCAAATCCACTTTTTTATATACATTTTGATAGTCATAATGCTTAAGCCCATAGTTCATCAGCTTTTTGGTATCGCTCCATTTGTACGTCTTGTGATTCGGCCAACCGCAGGCCAGCAAGGCCACAATGAAGGTCTTTTCGTCTTGCTTAAGCGCGCCCACATAACAGTACCCTGCATTATTAGTAAATCCGGTCTTTCCAGAAAGAGCTCCATCCATCATCCCCAAAAATGCATTGTGATTCACACAAGAAAAACTTCGGCTTCCCTCTACATTTGAAAATACGTAAGACATGGTACGGGTTATCTCTAAAAATAAGTCTCTGCATGGAGACTCCATAATACAATAGCGCATGATCCTGGCCAGATCTTCTGCCGTGGTGCTATGTATCCCCTTTTCATCCTGAGCGTCCAAACCGTTGGGGGTAACAAAGTGCGTGTCCTTACACCCGATTTTTTCCGCCTTCTCGTTCATCAATTGCGCAAAACCTTCCACACTTCCTCCCACAGCCTCCGCAATAACCACAGCCGCATCATTATGACTCTCTAGCATCAGAGAATAAAGTAAATCTTTTAGATAAAACGCTTCCCCTTTTACCACTCCCAAACGTACCTTGGGCTGGGAAGCCGCGTTTTCAGAAGCTGTCACACTTCGCTCCAGATTTCCCTGTTCCAAAGCCAGAATGCAAGTCATAATCTTGGTAGTGCTGGCCATAGGAAGCTTCTGACGACTCTCCTTTCCAAATAAAATACGCCCGGAGTCAGCATCCATAAGTACTGCCGACCGGGCGTAAAGGGTACTTAATTCTTCCGGTACACTCCCCTCTGCCCGGACCGTTCTTCCAAAGGGTAAGATCCAGCCAATGGCCAATACCAGAATCAAAATCCCCACTGCTTTCACACGCTTTTTCAACCAACCATCCTCCTGAACTCATTATGATTAGTTGTATGCATGACAAGCAGCTAATATGACTCTTCGTCTCAATTATTATTTTAGATATCTAACTTTAACTGAGCTTCCTCCTCAGCCTCCGCTTTGAAGTCCTCCACCTGAACCGGGCTGGCCTCCGGAAGTTCATCCAAGGACTGTATCCCAAAGTTTCGTAAAAATGCTTCCGTCGTTCCAAACAGGAGCGGCCGCCCCGGTGCATCCAGTCTTCCAAGCTCTTTTACCAGATTATATTCCATCAGCTTATTCACCGCATGGTCACATTTTACCCCTCGAATCTGTTCTATCTCCGCCTTTGTGACAGGCTGCTTATAGGCAATAATAGACAGTGTCTCCAATGCCACATCGGTTAGGATCATTTTTTGAGGCTGTTTGGCAATCCGTATCAGAAAATCATACATTTCCTTTTTGGTACACATCTGATACGAATTTTCCAACTCAATAATCTGAATCCCTCTATCTTCCGACCGATACTTGTCCATCAGATTATGAATGAGCTTTCTGGTAGTTTCCTTGTCTTGTTCAATGGCTTTTGCAATCCGTTCCAATTCCACAGACTCTCCCATGGTAAAAAGAATGGCTTCCACAGCCCCTTCCAGCCTCTTAATCTCCACTGTGCTTCCTCTTTCTAAACGCCTAGGCCGCGTTGTAATCATAAGAAATATAAATTTCGCTAAAAGTATCCTCTTGGGACACCCTGATTTTCCCCATCTTCATCAGCTCCAGGATAATCAAAAAGGTGACGATCATTTGCATTTTGCTCCCTTTTGTTTCCAGCAGCTGTCGAAAACTACATCTTCCTCTGTCCCTGATATACTGCTCTACCCGCTCCCAGGTAGCATCCATATCCACCTCTTCTTTTTCCAGAGTACCAAACTTGCTGCGGATAGGATCCATTCGATTTTCCTGCTTTTTGATCACACTTTTGAAAATCGCATGCATATTTGCCAATGTCACTCCGGATAAGAGCTCTTCCAGATTTACCTGAGGCCGGTAAGACAGAACCTCCTTGGGAACCGTAGGTTCCTTATACATGTGGAAGGAAGCGTCCTGCTGACGATCTTTCAGTTCATATGACATAAACTTATACAGCTTATACTCTAACAAGCGTTCCACCAGTTCCTGTCTGGGATCTTCCTCATCTCCCTCTTCGCTTACTTCTTTTGGAAGCAACATGCGGGATTTGATATCCAGCAGAGTAGCTGCCATCACCAGAAATTCGCTCATGGTATTGAGATCCTCTTCCTTTCGCATTTGACCAATATACTCCATATATTGATTCGTGATTTCCACAATAGGAATATCATAAATATTTACTTTATTTTTTTCAATTAAGTGTAAAAGAAGATCCAACGGCCCCTCAAACGCCTGCAACTTCACCGGTATTCCCATCGCTTCTCCTCAAGCTTTCCATTGATATTTCCTGCTCCCCTCTCCTGTGTCCATGGGAGTCTGTCAACATCATTTTACTTTGTTTTTTTTGATTTTGCAAGCTTCAGTATAAATCGGCAACTACCACTTCCCGTGGATTCCAGATTCTAGGAGGCGGAAAATGGTTGCCAATCCCGGCGCTCACCAAAAGCCCGTGGTCCTCCAATCTGTAGAAACCCTTATCATATTTGGGGAACAGATGCATTTGGGGACTGACTACGCCTCCCAGTACCGGCAGCCGCATAAATCCGCCGTGTAAGTGTCCGGAAACCGTCAGGTCCGCCCCCCATCTGGCATATGCAGGAAACCCCATGGGATTGTGCGCAATCAAAAGATTAAACACATCCGCACCGGGATTTCCGAGTTTTTTCCGAACCTCCTCTACACGGAGCTTCTGGTAGCAAAATCGTTTATAATAATTCTGATCTATTTCCAACCCGAATACCCGTATATCAAGTCCCTTTATCTTAAGATCCCTGCTCTCATTTTCCAGAAGGAAGATGCCGCAAGCCTTCAGAAACGACCGGTACTCCAGATAGATACCTTTTTCCTCTGGCCCTTCTTCTTTCATTGCGGACTCATGGTTTCCATTTCCATAATAAACCGGACAACTTTCTCCAAGACGTCTCATCAGGGCCTTTATCCCTTCAGAAATTGGATGAGCGCAGTCTGTAATCATATCTCCGGCCATCACGATCAGATCCGGATGGAGTCTTAAGATGCTCTCCGTTAGTATCTGATTTTCTTTGCCATAACAATTCCCGTGCAAATCACTCAGTAAAACCAGACGCACTGCTTCCCGGTCAGCCGCCCTCTGGCCAATCTCGATACGATATCGATTTATCTCAAATTTCTTCATAGCCCTCTCATTTCTTTGTCTTTGAAAGACCATATCCATCTCATGGAATTTTAGTATAACATATTTTTTCTCTCATGCAAAGAGACGGTAAGACTCCCACGCTTTTTTTAAATAGTCCAGGAATCCAGCCTCCATCACGTCCTCCTGTGCCATAATCCCAACGCTTCCGATTTCCTCTTCATTTAGATAATAAACAGCCTTTCCGATTACATCTCCCATCTTTATGGGAGCCCTCACTTGTTCTGAGAGCACAATCTTCTTTTCCACACCGGACAAGTCTCCCCCCTGTGTATCCAGATAACGAAATGGGCCTTCATAGCTGCAGGCCACCTCTTCCTTCACTCCTCTTGCCACGGCCACAGGCGGCAAAGGATCCTGATTCTCGTCCGTATACAGATTACATATTCCAAACCCATAGTTTAGCAAAGTAGCCGCATTGGCAAACCTGGTCTTAGAATCCGGTGCCGCCATAACAACACTGATTAAGTCAATTCCGTTTCTGTTGGCCGTGGCGGATAAACAGAACTTGGCTGTGCTGGTGCTCCCTGTCTTTAGTCCGGTGCATCCGTCATAGCTTCGAAGCAACTTGTTGGTATTCGTAAGGCCAAAGGTGGAAGTTCCCTGTCTGGTTTCATGGGTGATATCCTCCATCCAGATGGTTGCATATTCATATACCTTTGGAAAACGAGTAATCAGTTCCCTAGACATGATGGCGATATCTCTGGCAGAAGTATAATGCTCCTGGGAATCCGTCAGTCCGCAACAGTCTACAAAATGGGTATTTGCCATTCCCAATTCCCCTGCCCGCTCATTCATACGCTTTACAAATTCTTCTTCGCTTCCAGCTATGTGCTCTGCCATGGCAACTGCAGCATCATTTCCTGAGGCAACAAGGATACATTTTAGCATGGTCTCTACGCTCTGTTTTTCTCCCTCTTCCAAAAACACCTGGGATCCTCCCATGGACTTGGCATGGGCACTGGTCACCACCGGGTCTTCCAGCTTCAGGGTTCCCTTTTCCAACGCTTCGAAAATTAACAGCACGGTCATAATCTTTGTAACACTAGCCGGGCTTCTTTTTTCATCTGCGTTCTTTTCATATAGCACAGTCCCTGTAGATGCCTCCATCAAAATAGCAGCCGGTGCTTCAATTTCTAACCCTTCTGTCTCTGCCGCCACCGGCAGAATACTCTGCCAAAACAAAACTGTTGCCAGAAGGACTCCCAGTAATTTTTTCATAAAAAAACCGCTCCCGTCTGATTCTCTAATTATATATAATCAGACGCGGAGCAGTTTATGCTTTATTTCTATCTCTTTCTTCCAAAAAACGCTAAGTTTACTCTTCGCTTCTATTCAGAAAACTCTCCCGAATCTCTCGGGCTCTCTTGGGAATCCCAGGGAACTTTGCCTGGCATAGATGGACAGTAAAATCGATCAAATAATACACCATCACCAATCCACCCACCAGACATCCGATCCGATAGGAGTAAAGATCCGTCAGAAACATCACACCCCTTTGCAAAAACGCAAAAAGCAACACCGTGTAAAGTCCCCATACAATCGAACTCTCCAGACAGATAACTCCCTTATAGTTAAAGGGTTTCTCCGTATAATCCCACCAAACCTGTCCAAAGATATGTAACATCAGCTTAGCCACCAGATACTCAAAGGTGGTAGCCAGTATGCTGCCCAGCAAAAAAAGCAACACATAGTTTCCGGCAAAGGGTCTTAACAGAAAGTAGGCTCCCAGCGCCCCAAACCCGTAAATGGGACAAATGGGCCCAAAAATAAATCCCCGGTTTACAAACCGCTTTTCGCAGATGGACATATAAATCGTCTCCACCGTCCACCCCAGAATACTATATATAAAAAACCACTGTACAATATGATACAAGTCTGTGCCTGTTCCATAGATGCTTAAATCCCACGGCAGCATATCTCAACCTCCCAATTTATACTCTTTCTCTGTTCATCTGTTGACATACTACCATAAATGAACCGGCGGCGCTACCCAATTTGAAAAGATTAACGGATTATTAAAGTTAATTTAAGAATTCTATAAAAAAGATCCCTCCGGCTATAACCGGAGGGATCCATCTGCACATATTAATTAAATTTACGTTTACGAGCAGCTTCAGATTTCTTTTTCCGTCTCACGCTCGGTTTTTCGTAATGCTCTCTCTTACGAATCTCCTGCTGAATACCAGCCTTTGCGCAGTTTCTTTTGAAACGGCGTAAAGCACTGTCCAAAGTCTCGTTTTCTTTTACGATCACATTTGACATCGTCTCACACCTAACCTCCCTCCAGTTGCAGATTGTGCATAATACAACTGTACGGGTATTTTTATTGCACTAATAAATATTATAGCAGGTTTTCACCATTCGTCAACAAATTTTTAAAAATTTTCTTAAAAATTTAGCTTATTTTATCTGTCCCTGTAGCACAGATTCCACTGCCGCTAAAGCTTCCCCCACCTTTTCCGGCAGTTTCCCTCCGGCCTGGGCCATATTGGGGCGTCCTCCACCGCCGCCTCCCACAATGGAGGCAATACCCTTGATCAGGTTCCCCGCATGGGCTCCCTTTTTCATGGCTCCATCCGTGGCGGTGGCCATCAGGTTTACTTTTCCCCCGGCTACAGACGCCAAAACCACAACGCCTTCTCCCAACTTTTCTTTCAGCTGATCCCCCAGGTCGCGCAAACCGTTCATATCCACATTCTCCACCTTCGTGGCCAACAGTTGAACACCGCTCACTTCTTTAACCTGGTTCATAACATCACCCAGGGACTCGGAGGCTGCTTTGCTCTTTAAGGACTCCACTTCCCCGTGCAAAGCCTTCACCTCTGTCTGCAAGTGCGAAATCTTATCCGGTATATCGGTGAAATTCGACTTTAAGAGAGCAGATGCCTGCTCTAGAGTCACCTCCAGGCTGCGATAGTAAGCAAACACGCCGTCTCCGGTCAAAGCCTCAATTCTGCGAACCCCAGCGGCAATGCCGGACTCTGATACAATCTTAAATGCCCTGATCGCGCTGGTATTGGACACATGGGTCCCCCCACAAAGCTCCTTGGAAAAATCTCCCATGGATACCACGCGGACTTCATCCCCGTACTTTTCTCCAAACAGAGCCATAGCTCCGCTCTTTTTGGCATCCTCCACATTCATAAGCTGTGTCACCACAGGAAGAGAGGCCTGAATCTCCTGATTAACCATATCCTCCACCTGGATAAGCTCTTCTTTTGTCATGGCCGCAAAATGGGCAAAATCAAATCTCAATCGCTCCGGTGTAACCAGAGAACCTTTTTGTTCCACATGGGAACCCAACACAACCTTTAAGGCTTTCTGGAGTAAATGCGTAGCGCTGTGATTTTTACAGGTATCAGCTCTTCCCTTTTCACAGACATTTAATGTTACTTGGTCACCGGTCTTAAACATTCCCCGGGTTACGGTACCCACATGTCCATACTTTCCGCCTCTTAGCTTTATGGTATCCTCCACCTGAAAAGACCCCTCTTCCGACTCGATTATACCTTTGTCTCCTTCCTGACCACCCATCGTGGCATAAAAGGGCGTCTTTTCCACAAAGATGGTTCCCCGCTCACCCTCCGTAATAGCCTCTGCTACTTCCTTATCCGTGGTCAAAACAGTGATCCTGGAGCTCCCTTGCAGACAGTCATAGCCGATAAATTCCGTTGTGATGGAAGGATCAATCTCGTCATAGACTGTGGCATCGGCTCCCATGTAATTCGTCACTTCCCTGGCGCTTCTGGCCTTCTTCCTCTGCTCCTCCATGGCAGCAGTAAATCCTTTCTCATCGATGGTATAGCCCTTCTCTTCCAGAATTTCTCTGGTCAGATCCAGTGGGAAGCCGTACGTATCGTAAAGCGTAAAGGCACTTTTCCCATCCAGTTCCTTTTGCCCCTTTTGTTCCATTTCCTCCTGCATTCCAGCCAGAATACTGAGTCCCTGATCAATGGTCTTGTTAAACTTTTCCTCTTCCTGAGAAAGCACCTTAAAGATAAAGTCCTTCTTCTCCTCCAGCTCCGGATATCCGTCTTTAGAGCCCTCAATCACGGCAGCGCTCAGGTCTGAGAGAAAATTGTCCGGGATGCCTAACAGACGCCCATGCCGGGCAGCCCGCCGGATCAAACGGCGCAGCACGTACCCCCTTCCCTCGTTTGTGGGCATAATCCCATCTGATATCATAAAAGTAGCAGAACGAATGTGATCCGTAATTAAGCGAATAGACACATCCTTGACCTCATCCTGTTTATATGTGATCTTCGCCATCTGACACACCCGATCCCTCAGAGCCTGAATCGTATCCACATCAAAAATAGAATCCACATCCTGTACTACTACGGCCAAACGCTCCAGTCCCATACCTGTGTCAATATTCTTGTGTTCCAGTTCTGTATAATGTCCCTCCCCGTCGTTATCAAACTGGGTAAAGACATTGTTCCACACCTCCATATACCGGTCACATTCACAACCCACAGTACAACCTGGCTTCCCGCAGCCGTACTTCTCCCCCCTGTCATAATAGATCTCAGAACAGGGACCGCAGGGACCTGCGCCGTGCTCCCAGAAATTATCTTCTTTTCCAAAACGGAAAATTCTCTCTGGCGCAATCCCGATCTCTTTGTTCCAGATATCAAAGGCCTCGTCATCTTCCAGATAAACAGACGGGTACAGCCTGTCCGGATCCAACCCCACTACCTCTGTGAGAAATTCCCAGGACCATCCAATGGCTTCCCGCTTAAAATAATCCCCAAAGGAAAAGTTACCCAACATTTCAAAAAATGTGCCGTGGCGAGCTGTCTTTCCCACATTTTCAATGTCCCCGGTGCGAATACACTTCTGACACGTGGTCACTCTGCTCCTGGGTGGAATCTCAGCCCCCGTAAAATATGGCTTCAAAGGCGCCATACCGGAATTAATCAGCAACAAACTCTTGTCATTATGCGGCACAAGAGAAAAACTCTTCATCGCCAGATGTCCCTTGCTTTCAAAAAATTCCAGAAACATTCTGCGCAGTTCATTTACCCCGTATTTCTTCACAATCTTTCCTCCGCTCTTTTGTCTTATTCTGTATCCTGTTTGGCGGCCGCTTTTCTATCTTTTCTGTCCCGAAGCGCCTTTCCTGCGCCTACTCCTAAAACGGCCACGACCGCGATAATCAGCATTTTTACTACTGTCTGAATCAATACTGCCAAAAACTCCATAAGATACCTCCTGATCGGCTTACTGTACCTTTATCAGATGATATCCTTTTTTTCCTTTTTTAATCAACAGGGTTCCGTCCTGATCTAAATCATGAATGGTGTATACTCTGGAAAAATCCGTCACCTTCTCCTCGTTGACGGTAACTCCTCCTTGGGTTATCACGCGTCTGGCTTCGGAACGGCTGGCCGCAAGTTTGGTTTCCACCAGCAGTGTAATCAGATCTTTTCCTTCTTTAAGGGCATCCTGGGTCATAATCGTGGTAGGTGTATCCTCAGACTTTCCTCCGTGTACAAATAAGGTTCTGGCTGCTTCCTGAGCCTTTTTCGCCTCTTCTTCCCCGTGAACAATTTTGGTGATCTCATAGGCCAGCACTTCTTTTGCCTCATTAATCTTTGCACCTTCCAGTGCTCCCAGTCTGCGCACTTCATCCATGGGAAGGAAAGTCAAAAGTCCCAGACATTCCTCCACCTTCACATCTTCAATATTTCTCCAGTACTGGTAGAACTCATAAGGCGAAGTTTTTTCCGGATCCAGCCATACAGCTCCCTTCATAGTTTTACCCATCTTAATCCCCTCGCTGGTGGTTAAGAGCTTAAAGGTAAGACCAAAAGCTGGCTTTTGCTCTTTTCTTCGAATGAGTTCCACGCCTCCGATGATATTCGACCACTGATCATTTCCCCCCAGCTGCATCTGGCATCCATAGAGTTTGTTCAGTTTCCAGAAATCATAGGACTGCATCAGCATATAGTTAAACTCAAAGAACGTCAGCCCTTTTTCCATTCTCTGCTTGTAACACTCTGCTGTCAGCATTTTGTTTACAGAAAAATGCACACCAATTTCACGCAGAAATTCCACGTAATTTAAGTCCAGCAGCCAATCTGCATTGTTGGCTATAATAGCCTTATCATTGTCGAAATCAATAAAGCGGGACAGCTGTTTCTGAAAACATGCCGCATTGTGTGCAATAGTCTCCCTGGTCATCATAGAACGCATATCGGACTTTCCGGAAGGATCGCCAATCATCGTAGTTCCGCCGCCCAAAAGAGCAATGGGACGATGGCCTGCCCTTTGCATATGCATCATAGCCATAATGGTCAAAAAATGTCCCGCTGTAAGACTGTCCGCTGTGGCATCAAAGCCGATATAAAAGGTCACCTTCTCCTTTCCCAGCAATTCACGAATCTCTTCTTCATGGGTTGTCTGCTCGATAAATCCTCTCTCTTTCAGAACATCAAATACATTCTGTGACATCTTATGTTTCCTCCTAAACATTCTGATTTTTAATATAGCATATGGGTTTCGTCATTTCAAGTAGGAGGGCGGGTGCCAGAACCCAAAAAACTCCCGCCCTTTTCATAAAGGACGGGAGTAGAACTCACGTGTTACCACCTTTTTTCACAGCCGACTCACGCCGGTCTGCCTCAGCAAGTACTCACCGAAACACGGCTTATACTCCCCGCACGATAACGTGTGCGGCCTTCCGTTGCAGCCTACTTGGAACTCTCCGTTGGGTGCACAGCTCAGAGAGGTATTCACAAAGAACATCCATACGCCTCTCATCACCCGGCTATTTTCTGTCTGGCTGCACTCTTTGCTACTCTTTCTCGTCATTGCCTTTTTATAATCGTTTTTATTATACCCATCTGAATTTTATTTGTCAACGGTATTTTCGCGCGCTTGTCACTCAATTCCTTCATCCACGATTAAGTTTTCTCCATCCGCTGCCGACGTGGCCAGATAATCACAGCGCTCATTCTGCTCATGGCCGTCATGCCCTTTCACCCAGATAAACCGTACCTGATGGGGCTTTTTGGCTTCCAAAAGGCGTTTCCACAGATCCACATTTTTCACTGGTTCATTCTTTCCCCGCTTCCAGTTTTTCCGGATCCATCCTTCTACCCAGTGTTGATTAAAGGCATCTGTCAGATATTTAGAATCCGAATATAATTCCACCTGACAAGGCCGGATCAGCGCTTCCAAGCCTACGATGGCTGCCATAAGCTCCATCCGGTTATTCGTAGTCTTTACATACCCCTGGCTGTATTCCCGAGTATGTACCTGACCTTTGGAATCTTCATAAGATAAAATGGTTCCATATCCCCCAGGTCCGTCCGGGTTTCCTCTGGCCGCACCATCTGTATAAATCTTCACCAGCATAAAAACTCCTTTACAGTGACCAATGACCAGTTTCCAAAAATCTTCTTGCCGTATCTTCTGCTTTTTGAATAATCTGTTCCTGATATCCTATGATGCTGAGCAATTTGATAGCGTTTCTGGATACTGCCCTTCCCTCATATAGCTTGTAATTAAATAAAATATCATGCTCCTGCACTTCTTCCTGAAAGTGATAATTTTCAAAATATGCATCCAGAATA
Source organism: uncultured Lachnospiraceae bacterium (assembly GCA_902476645.1). Classification (GTDB taxonomy): domain Bacteria; phylum Bacillota; class Clostridia; order Lachnospirales; family Lachnospiraceae; genus CABSEG01. The sequence continues at coordinate 22,352 of CABSEG010000026.1, forward strand.
TGGGTTAACTCAATGTCATGGGTTGCCGCAAAGCACAAAACCCCCGGGATGGCCATACTCTTTAGAATCTGGGAAGAGGCTGCGATTCGCTCCACAGTATTAGTTCCCCGCAGCACTTCGTCCACAAAGCACATCATAGGCACATTCTCTCCTACATGATCCAGGATCCTCTTTAGTGACTTAATCTCCACGATATAATAGCTTTCCTGAATTTTCAAATCATCCCGAAGCGCCATAGAGGTGTAAGTCTGATAGAAATTGGAGGCAAATCGGTCCGCAAGGCAAGTGTGAATCGTTTGGGCCAGTATTCCATTGACTGCCACAGTCTTTAAAAACGTGGACTTTCCTGAGGCGTTGGAACCAGTCAGCAAAACCCCCTTTTTAACGGAAATAGAATTTTTTATCGGTTCCTCTATCATCGGGTGGTAAATCTGCTCTGCTTTTAAAAATACCTCCTGAGACATAGTAAGCTCCGGCACGCACCATTCTTTCATCATAGTCCGAAAAGACGAAATTGCAATAGCGCTTTCCAGTTCTCCAATGTTTTGCGTAAGTGTTTCAAATTCCGGAATCTGCCCCCCCAGTTCCCTGACCAGCGTGGGAAACTGGAACAAATCCAGATGAAACGTCAGCTTCAGATAATCTAACAATACTCCGGAAATTCCATCGCCGCTTTTCACCACAAAATAGCTATTTTTTCGAAACTTGCGGAATTTACGGGCTGCATCCTCAATCTTTGCAATATACTCCTCTGTCTCCTGGGCCTTCATGGAAGAAAGCTTGTCTGCCATCTTTAACATCTCCAGAAAACACTTACAGGAAATAATATAGGGCTCAATCCTTTTCTTTTCCTTGTAATAAACACTCCAGCTAAAAGCCAAGGCAGCAAGCAGCAATAATGGACCATAGGAAGTAAAAAAGATAGAGGCAACTCCTGCCCCGATGGCAGCCAGGCATAACACATCCATAAGCCTGGATCCTGTTTCACATTCTGCTAAATTATAGATATAATCAAAAATCGACTTTTTCCCGGTCTTTCCCACTTTGGCAAAGAACCAGGCCATTTGCTCTCTCTCCTTTTCATGATCTGAGAAATACCGAACCAGACGCTCCCTATGTTCAAGCTCTTCCCTGGAGAAAGCCGGGGTTCTGAGAAGCGCATACAAATAACTTTCTCCCACACAGGAATATGTCTGATTCAAAAGCATAAAGATCGTATCCATATCCAGATCATTCCAGGTGATATCATCAATGACAAACCCGTTTTTGTTCTTTCTTTGGAAGTAGTGGGTGATAGCCTCAAACTCAGCATATTCATACTCCCGCTCCGGACGCTTTCCATACTGCTTCCTTATCTTTCTTAGCGTGCTGATTTTCGTCTGTCTATTCTGATAGCAAATATAACAGCCAAACGCAACGATCACCAACACCGCAAAGAGAATCATCTGATACTGCGGATTCATACTGCCTCCTAATTACACATTTTATAAATGGTATATACCAGCTTTTCAGACTCCTCCCATCCCAGACAGGGATCCGTAATTGACTTTCCATATATATGAGTTCCCACGCCGATTTTCTGATTTCCAGGCTCGATATAACTTTCAATCATGACACCTTTCACCAAATCATGAATACGCTCATTTAAATTTCTGCTATGAAGCACTTCTTTTACGATTCTCACCTGCTCTGCATACTGCTTATTGGAATTTGAATGGTTAGCATCCACAATTGCCGCCGGATTCTTCAGATCCCTCTCATCGTATTTTTGAAGCAAAAGCATCAAATCCTCATAGTGATAATTAGGGATGGCATTTCCATGCTTATTCACAGCTCCCCTGAGAATTACATGGGTCAAATCATTTCCGCTGGTTTTCCCTTCCCAGCCACGATAGATAAAGCTATGCCCTTTCTGTGCAGCTACAACAGAATTAAGCATTACAGATAAGTCGCCGCTGGTGGGATTTTTCATACCCGCAGGCACATCCATTCCGCTGACTGTCAGACGATGCTGCTGATCTTCTACAGAGCGGGCTCCAATAGCTACATAAGATAAAATATCTGACAAATATCTCCAATTCTCCGGATATAGCATTTCATCTGCAGCAGTCAGACCAGTCTCCTCAATGGCCCGTATATGCAGCTTTCGGATGGCAATCAATCCTCCAAGAAGATCTGGCTTTTTTTCCGGATCCGGCTGATGTACCATACCCTTGTAGCCCTCTCCCGTGGTCCTTGGCTTATTCGTATAGATCCTTGGAATCAGAATCAATCTGTCACCCACCCGATCCTGCACCTTGGCTAGTCGATTTACATAGTCACAAACAGCATCCTCATTATCAGCAGAACAGGGGCCGATAATTACCAGAAACTTATCAGATGCCCCGGTAAACACATCCTTAATCATCGCATCTCTGTTCTTTTTAATTTCCTGCACTTTTTCTGAAACCGGATACTGCATTCTGATCTCATCCGGTGTAGGTAATTTTTTAATAAATTCAAAACTCATTTTTTCATTCTCCTCGTATGTAAAGTACTAAATGACGCTAAAGCTAATTTATTATAAGCTATTTTCTGAAAAATATCCAGTCCTTTCTATAAGGCCTGGATTTTCCCTTATTCAAATACGAAAATTTGGATTTTCATTTGCATTTTGGGTTTGCAATTCACCGTTGTGAATGCTATACTTTCCAAGTATCCCTGTGCCTTCCACACAGGACTTTCTGCGGTTGCTTACGGTAAGAAGACGCAGAATATGGAAAAATGTGAGACAGGAGTGATTCTGATATGTCAGACGAAAAAAAACCTTATTTTCCCATGTTTGTGGATTTAACAGAAAAGAAGGTAGTCGTAGTCGGGGCCGGAACTATCGCCAAGCGGCGGATACGCAGTCTGATGGAATTTACCAATCATCTGTATGTGGTCGCCCCTGAGGTGAACAGCGAACTGTTGAACCTGGAACAAGAAGGAAAACTGACCATTCTGAGAAAAAATTATGACCGTGAGGATATCTACGGTGCGGATCTGGTTATTGCAGCCACCAATGACCACAAGACCAACAATGACATCTACAGTGTCTGTAAGTGTATGGGCATTACTGTGAATGTGTGCAGCGATAAGACCAAATGTGACTTCTATTTTCCTGGAATCGTCCGCAAGGATCATGTGGTAGCTGGTATCACCGCCAGCGGCACCAATCACAAATTAGCCAGACTAGCTGTGGAAAAAATACGGGCGGCTCTGGAAGAACCGTAATCTTCCCACTAAAAGGAACAAGGCCATACTTCAAAAAGAAGTGTGGCCTTTCTAAAACTTATCACCTATGTACATCTGTGTGGTAGAGATATCGGAATGCCCCAGCCTCTGCTGAACCTGCTGAAGCTCAGCCCCCTGCTGCAAAAGATGTACAGCAAAGGAATGCCGCAACGTGTGAGGTGTAATATCTTTTGTAATGTAAGCTTTGGCGGCATAATGTTTTACCAGCTTCCAAAAGCCCTGTCTGCTCATGGGATTTCCCAGACAGTTGACAAAAAGCCAAGGGCTGTCCTTCCCTTTCAAAAGCTCCTCTCTGGCATCAGTCAGGTACAGCTGCAATGCTTCCTTTGTTCTCTCTCCAAAAGGAAGCACCCGTTCCTTTTCTCCATCACTGCATATCACATAGTTCAGCGGAAGGTTTAGTGCATCCATTCTCACGGAAATTAACTCCGTCACGCGCATTCCCGTGGCGTAGAGCAACTCCAGCATCGCCCGATCTCTTAGCCCCTTTGCAGACTGAGCAGAAGGCTGCGATAAAAGAAGCCAAACTTCCTCTGTGGTCAAAATCTCCGGTGCCTTTTTCTCCACATGGGGAGCCTTGATTTCCTCCACCGGATTTTCTTTTAAATCCTCTCTCTTTTGCGCATAGAGAAAAAAGGCCCTCATCGAGGCCACACTCCTGGAAACCGTGGAAATGGACATTCCCTTCCGCTCCAGGTATAAAATATAGGAATTCAGGTTTGTGGCAGTGATGTCACAGACATGTTCTACCCCCTTTTCCTCCAAAAATAAAAACATCTTTTTCAAGTCTCTCTCATAGGACGCCACCGTGCTCTTGGATGCGTGCCTGTCCTGAATCAGGTATGCCAGAAACTCTGGTATCATTTGTTCCATTTGCGCTCGTCTCCCAATGCTCTCCTTAAAAAGCAGGCTCTCTTTACCTGCCGAATATGACTATATTAACATAAATATACCCGAATTCAAATGGCATTTTCGCCGAATTTACCAGAAGCTGATTCAGATACCAGATATCGCTGTCCTTTTTTGTCCTGATACCAGATATGGGAAAGTTTATTCAAGAATTTTTTAAAAAAAACGCAAAATCTGTCTCATCCACCAGGGATTGATGTAACTTTCCGTCAAAATTCCCAATAAAAACAGCCCGCTTACAAGAAACAGAATTCCTCCATACCGCCAGTCCAGAGTCCTGATCGAAAAGGACTTTCCAGATCTTCTTACCCATTTTTGGAATACTCCCCGAATCAAAAAAATCCAGGCAGGAATATAAAAAAGGCACTGGGGAAGCATTGCAGCGAGGCAAAAAAGCAGACCGCCGATCCCAAATCTCAAAATTCCAAGCCCGATTAGGATGCCGGCAAGAACTCCCAGCCAGCCACAAAAAAACCAAGCAGCAGCAGCTCCTACCGCTGTGACACCGGCCAGCCAGACCAACAACAGCCAGATTCCTTTCTGTCTGAGAATATAGTAAAAAAGAGCCGTCCCATCCACGTCCAGATATTTATATTGGCGTATAAAATACTCACTCAGCATGCCGCTTCTCTCCAGATACTCCTCCCCCTGCAAGTTTAAAATCCAGAAACCAGCGATTCCGCCAGCCAAAAAAAGTGCAATTCCAATTTTCGATAGACGTTTGCTTTTTTCCAATCACCGACACCTCTGCTTTTGTTTTCTATCTTATGCATAAGGTTTGTTTCTTAGAAGAAAGAGATTAAAAAAGGGACTGTATACACAGTCCCTACTATTCTTAGGTTTATTTCGCATAGTCCACCACACGGGACTCGCGAATGACGCTTACTTTGATCTGACCCGGATATTCCAGTTCTGCCTCGATCTGCTTTGAGATATCCCTGGCAAGCAGTACCATATCTGCATCACTAACTTGTTCTGGAATCACCATGATCCGGACTTCCCTTCCTGCCTGAATAGCGAAGGATTTGTCCACACCCTTAAAGGTATTTGTAATATCTTCCAACTGTTTTAGACGATTTGTATATGTTTCCAGAGTCTCCCTTCTGGCACCTGGACGGGCCGCCGATATGGTATCCGCAGCCTGTACAATACACGCTATCAGGGATTCCGGTTCCACATCACCATGATGTGATTCCACCGCATTGATAACAATGGGGGATTCTTTGTACTTTTTACATAAATCCGCACCAATCTGTATATGAGAGCCTTCTACTTCATGGTCAATGGATTTACCGATATCATGCAATAGACCAGCCCGTTTCGCCATTCTGACATCCACACCAATTTCCCCGGCCAGTAATCCGGAGAGCTGTGCTACCTCAATGGAATGCTTTAAAGCATTCTGGCCGTAGCTGGTTCTAAATTTCATTCTACCTAACAGACGAACTAACTCAGGATGGATACCATGTACGCCAACCTCCAGAGTTGCTGCCTCGCCTTCCTCACGAATCATGGATTCCACTTCTTTTTGTGCTTTTTCCACCATTTCTTCGATTCTAGCAGGATGGATTCTTCCATCCACAATCAACTTTTCAAGAGCAATTCTTGCCACCTCTCTTCGAATGGGATCGAAGCCGGACAAGATCACTGCTTCCGGCGTGTCATCGATAATCAAATCCACGCCTGTCATAGTTTCCAAGGTTCGGATATTTCTTCCTTCCCGTCCTATGATCCTTCCTTTCATCTCGTCATTCGGAAGCTGTACCACCGAAATCGTTGTTTCTGCCACATGATCCGCTGCACACCTCTGGATCGCTGTGATCACATACTCTTTCGCTTTCTTTGCTGCGTCTTCTTTTGCCTTTCCTTCCAGTTCCTTATACAACTTGGCAGTGTCGTTTTTCACTTCATCTTCAACAGTTTTCAAAAGATACTCTTTTGCTTGTTCGGAGGTAAGACCGGAAATCCGCTCTAATTCCTGTAAGCGCTGCTCACCTAAGCTTTCAATTTCAATGCTTTTCTTTCTTAATTCCTCTTCCTTTGCTGTTAAACTTGTCTCTCTCTTCTCAATTGCATCGGCCTTTTTGTCGATTAATTCCTCTTTGGAAAGAACCCGTTTTTCATAGCGCTGCAGTTCGGCCCGTCGCTCTTTGGTCTCTTTGTCCAACTCATTTTTTGTCTTTAAAGATTCCTCTTTGACTTCGAGCAAGGCTTCCCGCTTTTTGGTCTCCGCAACTTTCAATGCGTCGTCTATTATCTTTCTCGCCTTTTCTTCCGCACTTCCAATCTTTGCCTCCACTACATTCTTCCGATAGTGAATGGAAGCCAGGCAAGTAATAGGAACCGCTATGATCAGAGTGATAAACACAGCAATAGCAATTACTACTGCACTCGACACAGGAGCACCTCCTTATTTAATTTTCATTGTACAAATACAACACTTTGATTTTATACTGTTTTCGTCATAATGTCAAGTAAATGTGTCGGTTTCGTGAAATTCACCTGCCCTTTTAAACACTTTGCCAACATTATCAGGTGAAAATCCTTTTCGCAACAAAAACATATACAACTTCTGTCTCTCCGAAGGCGTAGCTTTGTTCAAATCCATCCGTTTTTTTTCAATCCATTTCTGAATGGCGATCGTCTCGTCAGCGACGTCAGCTTCTTCCAACGCCCTGTCAATCTCCTCCCTTGCCACTCCTCTATGATACAACTCCTGTCTCATCTGTATCAAACTCTTTTTTTCCCGGTGGAATTCCACATACTTTTTCGCGTACGCCCCGTCATCCACATATCCCCATCCCTTTACATAATCAATGGCCTGCCGGATAACTTCTTGCGGATACCCGCCCTGAGATAGTTTCTGTCTTAGCTGCCACTCGGTTCTGTCCATGGTTTTTAGCAAGTTCATACAATAACGTTTGGATCGCGTTCCAAGAACATCATGAAGGATCTCCTGATAAGTCATTTCATCCAGTTCTTCTCCCATGCGCAGCCCATACCGATCCGCCTCTTTTTTATAGAGCACAAAGGCAGGCTCTCCGTCCAGGAAAATGTTATACCTGCCTTTTCCCACTTCTTCTATCTGGGTAATCCGCATCCTTATACTTCCTCATCTATGGACGTCCCAGTCTCTTTCTGCTCTTGCTTTTCTTCTCCGGACAACCCGTAGCTTTCCCTTACTTTTTCTTCCACTTCGGCCATCACCTGGGGATTTTCTTTTAAGTACTGCTTGGAATTTTCTCTTCCCTGTCCAATCTTGGCACCGTTATAAGCGTACCAGGCTCCGCTTTTATTGATAATACCCAGATTGGCGGCCAAGTCCAGGACATCTCCTTCCTTAGAAATTCCTTTTCCAAACATAATGTCAAACTCCGCCTCTTTAAAGGGCGGCGCAATCTTATTCTTGACTACCTTAATGCGAACTCGGTTTCCAATCATTTCTCCGCCCTGCTTTAGCGTTTCAATTCTTCTTACATCCAAGCGAATGGAAGAATAAAACTTTAATGCCCGTCCGCCCGTGGTGGTCTCTGGATTGCCGAACATTACTCCCACCTTCTCACGAAGCTGATTGATAAAGATCACGGAACAGTTTGACTTACTGATAACCCCTGTCAGTTTTCTAAGCGCCTGTGACATTAATCTCGCCTGAAGCCCCACATGGCTGTCTCCCATATCCCCATCTATCTCCGCTTTGGGGACAAGGGCAGCCACAGAATCCACAATGATGATATCCACTGCCCCGGAGCGTACCATTGTCTCAGTAATTTCCAGGGCCTGTTCTCCGTTATCCGGCTGGGATATATAAAGATTATCAATATCCACTCCGATGTTTTTTGCATAGGCCGGGTCCAGCGCGTGCTCCGCATCGATAAATCCGGCAATGCCTCCCCGCTTCTGAACCTCTGCAACCATATGAAGCGCCACGGTGGTCTTACCGCTGGATTCCGGTCCATAGATCTCGATGATTCTTCCCTTTGGGATTCCTCCGAGTCCCAAGGCAAGATCCAGACTCAGGGAACCTGTGGGAACCGTCTCTACATTCATCGTGGAAGCAGAATCTCCCAGCTTCATGATCGCTCCTTTCCCATAATCTTTTTCTATCTTGCTGATGGCAGCATCCAATGCTTTTAATTTATCTTCTTGGCTCATGCTATCTTCTCCTTGTCTGCGAACTTATGTTCGTTTTCTATTACACATACTATTCTATTTTTGGCATTCTGTCAACCAAAACTTACAGAATTTCGGGTTATACTTTTATTCTTTCGGAAAATCAAGGCGGAAACGCCGGAAAGGGAAATAGAAATTTATAACATATTTATCATAGCACACCTTATGTTTTCTGACAAGAAAGAAAGCGAAAAGAAGGTAGCATCGCCCGCTCTTCTTTTCGCCTCTGTCCTATCCGTAAACGCGGATCACGCTGGAGATCTCTTTTATCATGGACAAACCTTTAAGAATGGCCAAGGAATCCATAAAATGCCCCTCTTTCACCTTCTCTGTAATGACTACGATTTCTGCCAGATTCTCCTGCTTGTTTTTGTGTTTCTGAATCATTTGCTCGATACTTACACAGTTGCTTCCAAATACACTGGTCACGCTGGCTAATACGCCATACCGATCTTCCACCTGCAGTCTTAAATAGTAGCGGCTCTTAATGTCCTCAATCTTCTTAATGGGAAGCTCCTGATAGCAACTACAACCGATACGCCCGCAGCAATCCGCCACCAGATTCCGGACAATATCACAGATGTCCCCCACGATCGCACTGGCTGTCG